>NZ_JBGMEK010000013.1:8522-10630 GCF_041447265.1 Microbulbifer epialgicus | reverse complement strand
CTCACCGATAAATAGAAGGACATTTCACTATCAGGAGTATTAACAGAAACTTCCGTGCTACTACTTTGATTGTGAGTGATGCTGCCGGATCGAATCGCATAAGTGCCGGTATTAGGGTTTTCTGTATGGATCACCCAGTCTGCAGAGCCATTATGCTTCCAGTACCAGGTATCAAATCTACCATCTTCAAAATCAGCCAAGTTAAAGTCTTCAGACGGAATGCTATCCAACAAGCTTGGGTCCGATCCGGCCAAGTATTCCTTAATATTGGACCAACCATCTCCATCCATATCGGAAAAAGCATCATTCAATAAAGGGTCCAATTGATTAGCTACTTCCCATCCATCTGGCATTCCATCGCCATCTGTATCTGCACTACAAGGATTTGTTTCCCCTACATCGACGACCCCATTTTTATTGAGGTCTTCCTCACCATCGAGTAGTAAATCTCCATCGGAATCTTTTTTATTTTTGTCTGTGCACCGCAGGTCTTCGATATCATCTGGAGTGCCATCTAAATCAGTATCAAGCGGATTAAATGACCATATGGAGCTAGATTTTTCAGCACCATGGTCATCAATAGCAACAACTTTCCAATAATAGGTTTTCCACGGATCAAGGCCCGATAATTGTCTATTGGTATTGGTGAAACCCTGCTCAAGTAAAGCTGGTTCTGGTGATTCGCTGAGATAAATATTGTATGTAACCGTATCATCCAGATCAGGGTCAGCCACTTTACTCCAGCTAAGGGTTATGTCTTTGTAGCTTGTGTATAGATTATTGATAGGATTAACTTGACTGGGCGCAGCTTCTGGGGCGGTATTTGCTGTATTAAAGCTCCATATTGGGCTTTCTGTTACAGCATTATGGTTGTCTCTAGCAACCACCTTCCAGTAGTAGGCCCTCTCTGAATATAAACCGGATATAGTAATACTATCGGCCTTGAGCCCAGACTTATAAAGCTCGGGGCTTGGAGTTAGTCCAAGGTAGATATCATAAAAGACAAAATCATTACTATTCGCATCAGAGCTACTCCATGACAGGGTAGTTTCTCCTGGGCTAACTCCATTGACTCCTGACTCAGGAATCTCATCAGTAGGTACGGAAGGCGGCGTATTTTGCTCCTCTGCGGAGGAGGTAAGAGATAGAATATTTCCTAAGGCATCGTAACTGTAATCAGTATCTACCTCTCCTTGGTAGCTTGCCTTAATCAATCGATCTGAATCATCGTATTGGTAGGTAAGGTTTTCAGCGTTTGCAATCCAAGGAATACAAAATATAGTGCTAAATAGAAACCGTTGTACTCGCAGCACCCCCTTAGAAAACTTACCTTCCATTCTCTTCTTATCCAATATTTTTCTATTAATTCATTATGTTAAGTGATACATCACTACTTCATGCCAATATCGCTTATATAATGAGCATTCTTGGCCCGATAACTATGCATTGTGATTTGAACGACATTATTACATGCTTTAAATTTTTTATTCAAATAGAGCAGCTGTATAGGCTGGATCGACATTCTAGTACTGAGCAACTTCTCAGGTTCTTTTTGCTCTACAAATATTGATACTGAGCTGGCTGCCAATTAGAACGCGATAATGGTGCGACCAACACAAGCAAGCGCCTTAGACTTCTGGTACATAACTACCCCAAAATTATTCTTTTATTATGAACTCCGCTTACCAAATAGGTAAGCGGAGGTAAAAAAAGCTTAGATTAAAGATTAATTTAATGGATCGGTGCCATTGAGATACTCATTCAGATCACTAATCGTATCGCCATCAGTATCCAATGACATATCGTGATCTAAGCCACCGAAATAGATGTATTCCCAGGAATCCTTGATACCGTCTGCATCTTCATCAATTGGACCAGGGATAAAGATGTCATCAATCCAGGCAGTATCGGAACCTACATCATTGGATCCATCTTTTTTATATTGCCATTTAAAGCGGTGGATACCGCTGGACACTGGAAAAATAACTAGCTGATAGGGAACTGAGCCAGACCAGCTACCTTTTAACTCGCCATCTATATAAAACTCTAACTTGTCGCAACAAGACTCCGAACTGACAGAAAGATAAAAATATATCCATCCGTCCGGT
>NZ_JBGMEK010000013.1:0-8007 GCF_041447265.1 Microbulbifer epialgicus | reverse complement strand
TACATCATTGGATCCATCTTTTTTATATTGCCATTTAAAGCGGTGGATACCGCTGGACACTGGAAAAATAACTAGCTGATAGGGAACTGAGCCAGACCAGCTACCTTTTAACTCGTCATCTATATAAAACTCTAACTTGTCGCAACAAGACTCCGAACTGATAGAAAGATAAAAAAACATATCCCCATCAGGAGTATATACAACAGTTTCAATACTGCTAACTTGGCTAGCTGAAATATCTCCAGAACGTATTCCATAGTTTCCATCATAAGGATTTTCAGAATCTACGGTCCAAATTTCTGTACCACCATGCTTCCAGAACCAAACTTCAAAGAATCCTTCCTCAAAATCAACATGATGGGTATGATCACTTGTTACAAAGTTCCATAAGGGGCCCTCGGAGATTGCATTATGGTTATCTCTAGCCACTAACCTCCAATAATAAGTTGCCTCTGAATGTAAATTAGTAACTTTAAAATTATTAGCTTTAATTCCTGATTTATAAAGCGGCGGATTTTCTTCCAATCCCAAATAGAGATCATAAAATAAAAGATCCCCATCATTAGTATCATAACTATTCCAAGATAGAACAATCTCTCTTGAGTTTAAATTTTTACTACCGTTCTCAGGGTACTCATCAACCGGAACAGAAGGCTTGGTATTTTGCCCCCCCGGATAAGAAGTCAAGGACAGTAGATTACCTAAAGCATCATAGCTGTAGTCAATATCCACTCCGTCTTGATAACTAGCCTGAATCAATCGATCTGAATCATCGTATTGATAGGTAAGGTTTTCAGCGTTTGCAATCCAAGGAATACAAAATATAGTGCTAAATAGAAGCCGTTGTGCTCGCAGCACCCTCTTAGAAAACTTACCTTCCATTCTCTTCTTACCCAATATTTTTCTATTAATTCATTGTGTTAAGTGATACATCACTACTTAATGCCAATATCGCTTATATAATGAGTATTCTTGGTCCGATAACTATGCATCATGATTTTAACGACATTCTTACATGCTTTAAATTTTTTATTCAAATAGAGCAGCTGTATTAGAACTTTAGTGCCAATAACCTGTTAGAAATCAAGAAAGCCGAACAGACACATATCGACATGCCGAATCACCTAGATCGGGAGTTCAATGTAGATGCGCCAAATACGGCCTGGGCCGGCGATATAACGTGTATCTGGATGGGCGCTTGATGGACATACCTGGCGGTAGTTATCGACCTCCTTTCACGTAAGCTCGTTGGCTCGGCGCTATCGCTATCACCAAACGCGGCACTGGTTAAGAAGGCACTTACGATAGCTTACGAATCACCAGGCGAACCTGAAGGGGTTATGTTTCACTCCGATCAAGGGTGTCAGTACACGAGCCTCACCTTCAGTCAGCTGCTGTGGCGATACCGAATGACACAGACTTTAAGTCGCCGTGGCAATTGCTGGGATAACACTCCAACGGAACGCTTCTTCAGAAGCCTCAAAACAGAGTGAATACCGGAAGCAGGCTACAAATCATTCCCGGCAGCAAAGCAGGGAATTACTACCTACATCATTGGCTACTACAGCCAAGTAAGACCCCATCAGAAAAACGATGGGCTACCGCCAAACTTGATGGAAGAAAAATATTGGAATGCTCAAACTTCGGTGGCCAAAAGGAGTTGACCACTACTCCTACTACTCATCTAGCTACTAGTACTTCAGCCAAGCACACAAAGGCATTCCATTCGCAGGCATAAGCACAGGAAGCCATGGTACCATTTGCTAAAGAAAAGGATTATAAAGGTAGTAAGGACAGATGCCGGCTATTAGGCTAATTGAAATACGGAACTTTCGGGGGATTTCTGAGTTAACTTGGTACCCATCATCTGGACTGAACTGTTTGATTGGCCCCGGTGATTCAGGCAAGTCTACAGTCCTTGCTGCAATAGATTATGCTCTCGGTGCCCGGCGTAACGTTCCCTTCTCCGATGCCGATTTCTTTAGAGCCAATGTCAATACCCCTATTGAGATAACCGTTACATTGGGAGATATCCCTGATGAGCTGCTGAATCTCGATAGGTATGGCATATTTCATCGAGGGTATGATACTGCGAATGGGACACTTTACGACGAGCCTCAATCCAACCTAGAAACTGTAGTCACCATTAAGCTCATAGTTCGCAACGACCTACAGCCAGAATGGGGGCTTTATTCTATTCGTGCCGCAGCAGAAGGGATTGAAAAAAGCGTACCCTGGGCTCAGCGTGAGCTAATAGCCCCTATCAAGCTTGACGCTACTAGCGATCGTCATCTCGCCTGGGGCACCAGATCCCTACTAAACAAGCTGTCTGACAACACATTAGATATCTCCGGCACCTTGGCAGAAGTCGCTCGGCTGACCAGGACAGCCTTTGATAAACAGCCTATACAACAATTCAACCCCATTTTGGCTCAAGTAAAAAATATTGCTGATCGGCAAGGTGTCCAGCTTGGTCAGCTTAAGGCGCTACTCGATGTAAATGGTGTATCTCTGAATAATGGCGCGGTCTCACTACATAACTTTGATAGTACCCCGCTTCGGCAACTAGGCACTGGGTCTACCAGATTGCTAGTTTCCGGCATTCAGTATGAAACCTCTAAATCAAACATCATGCTGATTGATGAAGCTGAACATGGACTAGAACCATTCAGGATCACGAAGCTACTGAACAATCTTGGGGCTAAGGCTGGCACACCGCAGGGGCAAGTGTTCATTACAACACACTCGCCAATCGTACTGCGTGAGCTTCAAGCTAGCCAGCTGTGGATTCTGCGTAAAGACGAAAGCCAGTCTCAAACAGCCATGACCTTACCAACGAATCCAGCTCCAGCAGTGGCTCAACTGCCACTAGTTAAGCATGTGATGTATCCAGCATCCATGGCTCCGGGGGCACAAGCAACGCTTAGATCCAATGCAGAAGCATTCTTTGCCCGGAAAGTATTAGTCTGTGAGGGTAAAACAGAGATAGGTTTATGCCGAGGGCTTGATCTTGACAACATGGATCGCAATGTGCCCACCTGGCTTGAAAAGGGAGTTGCATTCGCCGACGGCGCTGGCGATAGCATGTTCGAACGCGCAGAGGTTTTCCAGACATTAGGGTATCCAACAGCGATCTTCAAAGATTCAGATAAATCAAGTCAACACGCTGAACACCAGGCAAGAATGGCCCAAAAAAGTATAGCTGTTTATGAGTGGGGCCATAATCATAGTATGGAAACGGCATTGTTCAGCTTCGCCGGCCCTACAGTTATTCCAATGCTATTGTCCGTAGCGCTAGAGAGGAAAGGGCAAGAAAGTTTGGATTCAAACCTGAGGGCGCATTCTAACAACAACTGGGATTACACCACCTGCAGTAACCATTTTCAGGATGAGATGCGCCCAGTATTATCAGATCTCGCTGGAAAGAAAAAGTGGTTCAAGGATATCGAGCCAATGGAAACGATTGGTAGAAAAATTGTTGGTCCATACAGGAACTATTTTGCCGACTATTTCCAGCAAGTCTTGACACCAATGTATCAGTGGCTAAATGCATGATGCTGGATACTTCCATCATTCTAGCTAATCGAACCGGGCTGGTTGTAGCCCCAGCCGGCTGCGGTAAAACACAGTTAATCGTTGAGACCCTTAAGCAACAGCCTACAGGTAAGCCATTTTTAATATTAACTCACACAACAGCGGGTATTGCTGCCCTTAAGGCTAGGCTAACCAGGAACAGTGTTTCACCGAAAAGTTATCACTTAGCGACCATCTCCGGCTGGGCTGTATCCGTCTTATTAAAATATCCAACTTTATCCGGAGTAAATAGAGCCCACCTTGTTAACCCGGACTATACAGCGCTCCACACATCTATTGCTCAACTAATTGCCAATCGGCATATTGATAGAATAATAACGGCAACGTATGCCAGAGTATTAGTAGACGAGTACCAAGATTGTACCATTAGCCAACACAACCTGGTTACTCAACTCTCAAGGCTGCTACCAACGATCGTGTTAGGCGACCCAATGCAGGCCATATTTGATTTTGGAGCAGATCCACTTCCGAGCTGGACTGACATTGTTCAAGCTCAGTTTCCTGTTATTGGACAACTGAATAATCCTTGGCGCTGGAGTAATTCTGGCTGTAGTTCTTTAGGCGAATGGATACTGGGCGCGCGCGAATACCTTAGTTCTGGGCAGGGTATCAATATAAAGGACGGGGGACCTGGCGTAACTTGGGTGCCTATGAGTGGCAATCACCAACGCGACCTACCAGCACAGGTAAAATACCAATATTCGCTGAGAAATCGGATTCCAAATAAAGAATCTATCCTGATAATTGGTAATGCAAAGAGGCCGCAAGTTAGACACGAATTTGCACAGAGAACAAACGGCATCGGCGTAGTTGAGCCGGTAGATATGAAGGATATAACCGGGATATTCACCTGGATTGATAAGTCTACTGGAGAAACACTGGTCGGCAAGATACTGGATACTGCTTCGAAGTTAATGACCGGTGTGGGTAAGGCGGTATTACTAAAACGTATTCTGACGATAGAGGCTGGTCGCGGAAAAAAGGAACCTACGGCTGTTGAACTTTCTGCTGTTGCAGTTAAGCAATCACCAACGGCTAATAACATCCTGGCTTTGTTTCAGGAATTGAAAACAAGCAGTGAAACTAAAGTGTTCCGGCAGACCGCACTCAGTGCCATCATGGAAGCGCTGCGACTTTGCTCTACGGCCCAGATGACGCCGATTGATGCAATCACCAGGATTTTGGAAAAGCGGCGACATTCGGGCGAGAAACGAATACCAACAATAGCTATTGGATCTACTCTTCTGCTTAAGGGCCTCGAGGCCGACCATGTAATTATCCTTGACGGAAACTGCGAAACAATGAGCGCGAAGAATCTATATGTCGCGTTATCCAGGGGGGCAAAATCTGTGACAGTATTTGCAGCAAATCCGGTTCTTGGGAGGGGCCTGTAGTAGTTCTATCTTGAGCTGAAATTACCATTTCAGCGGATATTCTGTTAAGTCAGGTTCGGTTTACGAGCTTTCCCTTATAGTCCTTCCTTGCTGTATTTGCTGTCGCTTCAGTTCAGTTAGTATTCAAACTTTATTATTACTGCTCTCCCCTGAGGCTGCTTCAGATGAGTCATAGAACTGGGATCTATGACTCATTTACCGGTCGTTTTGTGAGTCATAGCCCTTACAGTCCCTAACTGCGACAACTTATGGGGGAACGAATACGCCAACTTATGGGTATACTCACACAAAAAGTGTGAATGTAACGATAAGTTGTCGCAGTACGACATCTTATGGTCACTGTCGCCCAGAATTTCACATAAAATCAAGTAGTTACGCCAGTATGACAACTTATGGTCCCTAAATAAAACTTCACCTTTCGCTAAATACACCATAAGTTGCCATATTTTACCGGCTAGGTTTGAAAAATCCTGAGACCGATTCCTTCGCGCGCTTTCACTATACCTTTTTATCGCTCTATCCTTAGCTAGGATTAACTGCCTTTGGATCACTTCCTGAAAAGTGGCTCCTTGATAAGGTACAAATAATCAAAAAAGGTTAACTGAGACAGAATGACATACCAGCTTAATGTCAGTTCATCCCGCTCACTGGATAATTGAATCTAGATCATATGTGTACTTTGAGCAGACGAGAAGTTTGCCATGGAACCAGATCGAATCACGCCTTGGGCATAGAAATCATTACAGCGTCGCCTTCGGCTCCTGCTGGAATTGTGTTTGTGTTCCTGATTTTTTTTTCCCAGTCATCCTTTGCTCAAGTCTATGTTGAAGCCGACCAGCTGCTGCGTCTTATAGAGAGCCAGCAGCGCCAATTGGAAGAACAGAAGACAAAAATACAGCGACAAAAAGCTACGCTTGATGCCCTACGTCAGCAAGCTAAAGAACTGCGCCAGGCCATCCCGGAAGACCCATCCCTGCCGCCGGGGCCAAAGTATCAACACGCCGAGACCTATCCAAGTGAACTGGAAACGGAAATTGCAGAAGCACCAACAAATTGGCCAGGCTCAATCCAGGTAACGGGAAGTGAAATGCAGGTCAAAATTAGTGGTTTTGCCGAGTTAGATGCCAACTACGATACCGGTGCCATTGTAAGCCCAGCAGAATTTATCACCAGCGCCATTGTTACCAGTGACCGTACTGCAGCAGAAGGTGAGGATGGGCAGACCAATGTTTCTGTACAAGTATCGAGGCTTGAAGTTGAGACTCGAGCCCCCTGGGGGGGAAGAAAAATAAATACTGAAATGGCAGTGGATTTTCTTCGAGACTTTACTAGCGCTGAGCCCGTATTGCAGTTGCGTGAGGCCTATGGCCAAGTCAGTGACATATTACTTGGGGGAAGTCTGTTACTCGGTCAGGACTGGTCTACATTCACTAACCTAACTGCCGCGCCAAATACTCTAGATTATGAGGGACCGAATTCAATGCTGTCTCTGCGACACCCAATGGTCCGTTGGGAGCGCGTTTTTCTCTCAACCCTCAGCCTGCGGGTGGCACTGGAGGCGCCCGATGAGCGAATTTTTGAGGGTGCTATAGAGGTTTCTCGTTGGCCCGATTTGGTGGTTGCCGTAATTTCCCAGACAGACCATATGAATTTTCAAGGTAGTCTTGTTTTGCGAGATTTACGCGGCAGCGGTGAACCACAATCTGCCGTTTCGGATACCGGATGGGGGGTGAATTTAAGTGGGGTTATCCATATGCCTGGGAGGTTGGCCCGAGATTTCATTTCATATTCTTATAGTTTTGGATCGGGATATGGTGGGATTGTGGGTGATTTTCCGCCAGATGCCACTTACGATATTAATGATAATCGGCTGGAAGCGATTCCTACGCTTGCTTGGTATCTCGGTTATCAGCACTGGTGGACTCCATCTCTTTATACTGTTGCTACATACGGATTGGTACAGCAGGATAATTTCAACTTTCAACCCGAATTTGCATTCCGTGAAACCCAATACAGTAGTATCAACCTGACATGGACACCATCGCCGCAGTGGCTGTTTGGCGTGGAGGCACTTTATGGGACCCGGGAAGATAAGGATGGCGCCTATGGTTCGGTTTGGCGCACACAGTTCACGAGTCGAATTTCATTTTAAGAACCTGAGTGATGACTTTTAGGGGAAATTTATTTCTTTTCGTCTCCTTGTGCCTGTACCGCCGCCATTCAGCATGATCGATAGTCAAAAGTACTTGACATAAGCGAATATCCGATGGGAAAACTCTAGTATTGACTTGTACAATGAAGCTTGTCCAATCTTAGGAGTTAAGGTCGGGGAAGTTTGGGTTGATAAGTTGAGCCGTTACAAAATAAAACCTACTCGTGGAATGGTTTTGCAACCGGCCCCGAGCTTCTATCCACTAAAGAGCTTGATGAGATAGTGACAGTATATTAATTCGATACTTTGTTGGTGGCACAGCTACTTAGGTCCGAGTAACTGGAGCGAAATATCCCTAATCTCCAGGCTACCATAATGGAAACTCGGCTCTACGAGACACCTAGCGAAGATCTGTACTGAATACTATAATCATACTCTGGCACCTTTCTGGCTGGTTATGTAGCCGGTTAAATTAATTAATCATATGCAAGGGATACTCTGAGGAATAGCTTTTTATTAAGAGAAACCATCTTGGCTAATGAGCATTAGAGCTTATTCCTAAGCCCCACCCATATCCTGCATACAAAATGTATCCGTCTATCACGTCATCATCAGAATAAATTTAGTATCATTGGGCGCTTTAATCGCGCTGATGTTTAAAGCCTTGAGATAACCTGGTAGACGATGAACTGGAATAGAAGATACACGACTACTTTACTTTTGCCGGTTCCTCAATCCAAGCCCGGAGGATCGAACTCCGGATATAAAGACTAGTGGTCCATGCGGTTAATTCTGTAACGATTGTTTTGCACGCTCTACGGAAGCCAAGATTTGACCGGCGGGCTTTGTCCATTTAAATGGCTTTGC
>NZ_JBGMEK010000012.1:0-98759 GCF_041447265.1 Microbulbifer epialgicus | reverse complement strand
GTCCATAACCCAGTAACCTGTACCCGCGCTATAAAAAGCTGGAGCTTTATTGTCGGTATAGCTACCTGTACCGGTGATGAATCGCAGGCCGGTCATTGCCGACACAACTCCCAGTACTCCGGCCAGGGTGACATAGCGTTCCGCCAGCGGCACCAGTTGTGCGAGCGCGGCGGTAAGTTCGCGGCACAGTAATTTTTTGCGGTCGTTATCGACGGGTGTGCAATTTGCGACATAGCCAATAAAAAAGCGCTGCAACTTATTCGGGTTGTAACCTATGTCGAGTTGCACCAAGCCATTTAAGGAAGAGGAACTGCGCACGGTAAAAGCCGCACGACCAGGGGAGAATAAATCAAGCCGTACATCGTCATCGATGAGGGGTACAGGTTCGCCGTTGACGGTCAGCCGCTTATGTAACTGCATCAGCACCCTCCTCTTCATCGGGCGCTAATGCGTCGTCGGCAAACTTCAGCACCTTTTCAAAGCCGGTATAGTTTTCTGTGCCCTGCTGTTCTTCCGTGCTGCCAGCCGCTACCGCTTCACCGTTGGCGCTCTGCTGTTGCGCGGTCTGTGTTTGCTGTCGTTGCTCGACTTTTTCGGGAATCGATAAATATTCCGAGAGGGTAAAATTTATCCGCCACGCCTGCTTTTCTGGAATCTTGCGAACATTGAACGCCTCATTAAATTGCACTTGGCGAATATTCATCGACCGCGCGGTTTCATCCACAATATCGAAGACGGTCAGTTTTCCATTTTCATCGACGGATTCCGCCTGCTGAATCAACGCAGATAAATCGGCAGAATTCTCAAAGGTAATCACCAGGGAGACCGTCAGCGATTTTGGCTTAATGCCATTTTTTGCCCGGTCGCTACTGCTGGTATTGCCGCCCAATGATTCCGTTTCAATACGCAAAACACCGTTTACGGCTAACTCAGAACCACGCAGAGTAAAGTCATTTAATCTCATAACCCAAACAACTCCTGCAGGACGGTGAGTTCTCCAGGGGCAGCGGTAAAGAGCATGGCTGCACTAAAGCCGTGGTCGTGATCAAAGGGCCGTGTGGCGGTAATCTGGCTGGCGATCTGCCGCGCTTCGCCGGTCGCAAACAGGCAATAGGTGTTGCCGGTAGCGGTAAACTGGGCCACCAAATTTTCAGTTGTTGCCCTGATGGTATCCAGGTGTTGCTGTTTTTTGGCGGCCAGCGCTTGCAGCTCCTCAAGGGGGTTGCTGTTCTCCACCTCGTAGCCATGAGCGCTGGCAATCTCCGCCCCTATCGCTTGTGAGGCCCAACGGGCTGTCTGTAGCTGGGTCAGCCTGCGCGGTCGCCAGTGGCCGCCCAGCGGTGCACCAGGCAATACAGACTTTTCCGACTCCAGGCGCAACAGCTGCTCGGCTCGGTGCTCGGCCTCGCACAGCTCAGACAGCGGGAACAACTGACACACCGCTTTCAAGCGTTCGGCAAAGGCCCTTAGCGACTGTTCTGCAAAGAGCACGCACACGGCCTCCAGGGGGCCGCTAGGCTTGTGGTTGTCCCAGGCATCCCCCAGCTTGCCCGCGAGTGCCTGTTGCGCATTGGGGGCTGACAGGTGCCGGGTGTAGCTCTCCCCCTGTCCAACGCCTTCCTGATAAGGGTGAACCACCAGCGCGCGCAAATCCGTCCCGAACAGCTCCACCAGGGCATTCTGATTTGCCGCGCTACCGATTGCGGTAGCGGCTGTTGGGTTCATGGCAAAGCTAGGGGAAATCTCCCCCAGTCGAGACAGGGCCGTGGTGATTTCCCCTTTACCTTGCTCCAGGGCCGCGTCCACCGCATCGCTAAGGCCCTTAGCCGTGGGCGGGAACTGTATTTGCGCGCTCTGCCAGGTCATCAGCTACTTGTTTTCCCAGGGGGTTGTACGCTGAATAGAAGCTACGCGTACACCAAAAATATAAATATGCTGGCGACCAGCCACCAAAAAGCCTTTGTTATCTGGCAATGGGTCCAAATGGTGCAAAATATTGCTTGTAGCAAATGGCGTAAATATATGGCGCGGCTGAAAGTGCCAGCGAATAAAGCTCCATAACTTGTTAGACATGGTTTAAATCTCCAGTTTTTTTAATGTATCCAGCAAAGGGCGAGCAATAGCGACATAATCCGCCCCCTCTTCTGCTGATTCCACTTGCGCCTTGGCTTTAATCCGAATATCGCGGATTTTATCTAGGGCGCTATTCCACTTAATGGAAGCTTGTATAATTTTTTCGGCAGCCTCGCGGGGCTCCTCGCCTTTAACTTCAGCGTGGGTTTGTACAGCGGCTGGCACTTCACCAGTAAAACCAGAATCAATAAATCTCTGTGCTTCTGACTTTACCCGCGCATATTCATCGGTCATGCCATAACCAATGGGAACAAAACGCTTTCGCGCTCTCCCCGCTTCATTGTCAATAAGATCAAAAGCAAACTGTCGACTTTTTATAAACGCTTCTTGTTCTGCCTGCTCTTTATCAACCTTGGCTTTTTCTTCGTCCCAGCGATCAATAATTTTTTTAAACTGTCTTATGGAGGTAATTTTCTCGTGCTCTCCACTGCGCAGTTCAATTTCACCTACAGCCTTTTCGCCTTCATCGCTCCACTGTACCGCCCAAATTGAATCATCAATAAGGCCCGCCAAATCAAAATGAAATGCGAGGCCATCAATAACTACGGTATCGTCGCCCGCGTCACCGTTAATAATGGTTAGTTTCATAACGCCCCCTAAGCGATTCGAATAATATGCGCGGCTGCGTAATAGCGCTGGCGCACGTCCACAGAATGGGCATGGTCGCCAACACTGCCAACGGTTATGCTGTGTGAATGACTGCCGTTATTTGTAGTGCTGAAACTGTGCCTATGTGTTCCGCCACTATTAACCGTAACATCGTGTTTGTGTGTGCCGCCGCTGCCAACGCTCACAGAGTGAGTGTGTGATCCTGTAGAATTACTGCTGGCAGTATGATTATGTGCGCCGCCGCTCCCATTGTTTGCGCCAGTCACAATCGAGCCATCGCGGTCACTGGGATCATAGTCCGGGCCATAGGTGGAGGATTCATTACCGGGATATTTCAGCAGCATCACACCGTTAATACTGTGTCCATGCGAAGGAGTGCGAGAAGTTGCAAGGGTATGGTTCGCGACTGAAATAGAATGCGAGTGACTGCCCGCACTACCCGTGGAGGCGCTGTGAGAATGGCTGCCGGCATCAGCACTTGAAGCTGTATGGGAATGGCTGCCGCCGTCCGCAGTATCGCCTGAATGTGTATGGTCTCCCGTCGCATTGGATGAAGCTACGTGAGTGTGGCCACCACTGGGGGAACTTGTCTGAGAATCAGAACCGCCGGATTCACCAGGGCTGTATTCACCACCCGCACACACAATCACGCGGTTTATGGCATTGGGCCGCCCGTCTTGACCATCACACAGCGCCCAGCCTTCGGGAATATCGTCAATGGTCCCATGCCAGAAAACCCCAACATTTTTGGGAATTAAATGATCCAGTGCGGCCCACAACTGTTTTGGGGAAACATAGGTTTGATCATCCTCGCGCCCTAAAACCAGCGCTTTAGTAGCGCGCTTTACAATGCCGTACTTGTCGTCGGTGGCATATTGCTCTTGAAGAACGTAAATATGAGAGAGATTCTTAAGGTACTGGATAACCCCGTGATAACCCACACCGTAAACCCTGCGCTGGTCACTGGCTTCACCGGTTGCCAGTATGTCGGAAATTTTTTCTACATAGTGTTGAACGCCCGCGCCGTCCACATAATCAGCGGCCGCCCCTTGGTGGACCGTAACCACAGTGGACACGCTATCTAAATCCTTTTGCAAAGATACATCGATACAAATTTCTTTAGGAATGGTATTCGGGGTCGCAATAATCAATTCCTGTGCGTTGAAAATGCGGATACCTTCCACATAGCCAATACCCGGCAAGAGTTTATAATTCCCAGACTCCTCCACCAGTTTCCAGCCGTCAGCAAAGAAGGCTGAACGCCCGTACATATCCCGGTTGCTCAGTCTCTCCCGCTCATCCATGGCATTTAACCAGGCACTAAAGTCGATTTGCCAGGTTTCAGCGGGCACAGTAATGCCAGTGGCTTGTTGAGCGTCGACAAACTGCAAAAGGAAATTGCGGGTAATATTATTTCCCTGCGCGCCATTTGCCGTTTCTGTCTTTAGCGTTCGCGGCAGATAGGCCACGGCGACAAGGGTGCCATCACTGGCCACCAACCCCAACCAATTAAAGTGGAAATCGCCGACCTCAGTATCCATCACCAGCGAATACACCACCTTATCCAAGGTTAAATAGCCTTTCTGAGTAACTGCCGCCTGATGCACAACGTCATTGGCTGCCGGCATTGGTTCGGCCAGACTCACCGGCTGGGTGTGATCCAGTCCGTTGATATCCGCCAGAACAAACTGGGTAATTTCCACCGGCTCACCGGCACCGGTCTTGGCGGCAATGTAGGCCGCGCCCGTATTAATAATTGCTGGCATATTCTTTTCCTACAGTGAAGCCTTATAAAAGCCGTTGTCGTGCCCACAATCCGCTGTACGCAATTGCACTTGCAGCGGTGTTAAAACTTCAAATTCGTAGCGGCGACATAGGCGCCCGTATTTTTGCAAAATAATCTGCAACAGTTCCGGGTTATCCGCCATTTGCTGATCCGATAGGTGCAACTTGATCACATCCCAATCCCGGTCGGGCAAGCGCTCTTCAATTTCCACATAGCCAATCAGCAGGCGTTCAAAAATCCGTTTAAGCCCAGCCACGCTGCCCGCGTCCTGTGCATTCACAAACGCATATTTCACCCGCAAGCGATACAGCTGCATAGATTCGCCGTCAAACCGCTTTACCCCTCTTTCCCATGCCAGCAGATCCAGGGCACCCGGCGTACAGGTTTCCGGGTCCTGTTGTCGTACCGGGAAATAAAGCCAGTCTTCTACATGTTGCCAAAAACGTTGTGTGGCGTTACGCAGTTTTGAAAGCTGGGGACCAGACAGCCAAAAAGGCAGTTTCAATTCGATCATACGACGGTCACCGATAGGCTATTGATTCTTGGCAAATCCATCTGGCTAACAATGTAATCGAGATTGAAATCAACACCGCGCAACAACTCGAATTGGCCGTGTAGCTCTCCCCCTAAAAAAGAGAAAGAAAAGCGGCTCCAGGGTTTAACCAGGGTGGGTTTATAGTCTTGATTCTCACGGAATGCCGCGCGAATAAAATTCTCGACGTCCGCTTTGATATTGTCTTTGGTGTCCCCGCTGAGACCATCGATGGTATAAACGGTGACAGTTATGTCATGCTGTGATTCAGGCATGGCAAACACTTTTACATCGTCGCCGTGCCCGTGGTTGCCTTCATCGGTTATTTTCCGCTGTATGCTTTGAATAAAAGTGGCATCCGGGTTGCCGACCTCAAACATCACATAGGCATCGGCGGTACCAGGGCCGCGCGGCGCATCACTATTAAAAAACACATTGTCATCGTTCACCCCGTCAAAGCCGGCGATTAACGACCGGTAAACTGCGTCTGTATGCCATCGGTTAACGGCCATAAACTGTGTGCGAATGCGCTTGCGCAACTCTTCCGGGTCTTCGTCATCGGTGCCGGGGTGAGTGAGCCAGTCGGACAAATTAGTAACCGCAATAACCCCAGGCAACAGCACCGGCAAAACGGAGTAGTAACCCGCTGCCAGGTTGTAGGCACTGCCGGCTTCCTCCGCTTCTACCGGTGCCAGCACCGTGTCCATTCCATCGGTAAACATGACTTTTTCTGTGGTGCGCAGGGTATACACTCGGCCATTAATAACGGGGCTTTGTATTGCGGTATTCTGGGCAACATCCAGGGAGCCGGAACTATCTGCGCGGGTGAATTGCACAAACCCCCGCGCCTTGCCTTTTTTCTTGGGCTCAAGGTTTACCCCATCAGCCTTTAGTTCCAGAAAAGGCCCGCTCGCAGTTTTTACGTACATTTGCGGCATCACAGCTTTAATCTGTGCATTGATCAGCCACATAACCGCCTTGATAACTAATGCCGTAACCATGCGCCACCAGGGCGAAATATCCCGCTTATTAGTAAAAGCAACCTTTTCCGCGTCCACTTCTTTTTCAAACGCTGTGCGTACTTCCGCCTCAGTGGTCGGAACCCCACCCTCTTTTAAAAGATTGGTAAACAGCTGCTGCTCGCTCATAGGGTGAACTCTATAGTTTGATACTCAACCGTTTTTGCACTGACTAAAACAGATTCCTTATCCAATCGAGTTAGCTTTGCCGTGCCCGGCTGAATACGCGTGTCGCTCTCCACCAGGTTTTCCAGGCGGGAGAGATTTAAGGCCCATTTATCAGTCTGCCGTTCACCGACCAATTCCACTAATAACCCGCTTTCGCGGATCATGTGCTTAATATCCTGCGCAATAGAGGCCCGGTCGCTAATCCCCATGGGAACACCGACCGAATCAAGGGCTATATCGTTGTTAATAATTAACAGGTCTTGATATTTAGGTTCAGTCATTAGCCCGCCGCCATTTCCATTTCATCCACAAAGCCATAACCACTCGCCGGGTTATACACTTTGACTTCTCCGATATGCATACCGCCGCGTTGGTTGTTCTGGATATGCTGAGAGATGCCCCCAGTAGGCACAGCGCTAGGCTGATACTGAGGCGTCGAAGCTTTGGGGATACTGGAGCGCTCTTGCTCCACACTGGCTTCTATATTGATGCCCGGTATCAGGTTTAATTTCTCCATCAGCCAATCCGCCGCACTGCCCAAGGCTTCAAACAGATTCAAATCGCCCAGCCAATTCTTTAGGCGAGTAAATAGCGCGGGTATTTTTGCAATCTGCTTAAATAGGAAGCCAAGGATATCCGCGGCAAACAGAAACGGCGCCGCGAGAAGGCGCGTTATCGGGTTGCCCTCTATCGCTTTGCGAATAGAACCCCAGCGCTCAATAAATCCATGAATAAACCCGAGGGTGGCAGCCTTGACGGTATCCCAGTGAATCACCAACAGTGCCAAGCCTGCAATCAAACCGATAACGGCGGCGGCAATCCACATCAGAGGATTTGCGTAAAGGGACAGGCTAAATAATAGCGTTGCTGTGCGTGCGATCTTTAGCCCCTTGGTAAGCAATCCCAGCGCACCAGAACCTAGTGCCACTGCTTTTGTCCAGGCCACTTGCCACCCTACAAGCCCGGCAATGGTTAAGTGCATCAAACCACCCACGGCGGCGAACACCAACACGGTACCGATTAACCCGGCAATCACCAGCGTAGTAATCCCTATCGCTTTGGTGAGGTGCGGAAATTTATAGGACCAATCAACCAGCGTGTCGTTTCCCTCAATGAATTTTTCTACGAGCGGAGTAATAATCGGCAACAGGGAATTACCGATCACCATACGCACCGCCTTGCTACTCTCGCGCCAGCGGTCAAACGGGTCGGCAATCTCGGCAGCCATACGCCGAGCTTTTTCCATACCCTTTACGTTGTCCAAGGCTTGAATATTATTGGCCAGACCTTTGGTATCCAGCATCAGCTGTTGAATCAATGCCACAGCTTCTTTACGCCCGAATGCCTTCATAAGTAACTGGCCTTGCTCGACCGATCCCAAGCCATCAAGCGTGCCTTGCAGCTTGCCGAGAATATCCAGCATGGGCAGCATACGCCCTTGGCTATCGGTAAATTTAAGCCCCAACTGTCCCTGTGCTTTACCAACTCCCTGTAAAAACGACTTGTATTTAGTGCCCGCCTCACTGCCGCTCATGGTGGCCTGTAACTGTCCAAGAATGGCCATCTGTTCGGCCATTTGTATTCCGTGAGATTGACCTTCCGCACCCAAAGTGGAATAGGCAGCGGCCATTTCGGCGCCGTTGGTTTTAAACATCTGCACAGCCGTAGCTGTCTGCCCCGCAACAAGCTCAACCCACTTAGCATTGCCCAGACGTTTAGCATCTTTCTGAAAAATGCCATACATGGTGCCCATATAATGGGTGATGGTGCCCACGTCTGCCTTGGTGCCCTGCGCAAGTATCGCGCTGGCCTCGGTAAACTTGGCCAGCTCTCCACCTTCTAATCCGGAAATAGCACTCTGGATATCGTAAGAAGCGCGAACAAAATCTGCCGCACTGGTTCCGTATTGAATTGAGGAAGCGATAGCCGTGCGCTGTAGTTTATCCAGGGCTTCCCCATGTACATCGAGGCTGCGTACTTCGCCCAGTGCGCGGTTCATTTCGATGGAGGGACCGAGGAGACCTGAAAGTGAGCGCTGTAAAGCCCAGCCACCCGCAGCAGCCGCACCCAGCATGGCACCGCCCTTTGTCGCACGGCTGGAAAGCTTTTCCATTTGCGCATCGATCTTATTGATAGGGCCGCTAGCCTTATCGATGAGTCCGATACGAAACATCAGCTTTTCAAATTTGGTGCTCATTGCGCTATTTCTTCCAGGCTTTACCAATGCCGTTGGTTACAGCCGCTTCAAAGTTCTGCCAGTATTCCCGCTCCAACAACACTGCCGTTGCCAGAGTGTCTTCTGTCAAGGGTTCCCCAGGAAGCCATTTGCGCGCATAGGCGCACAACTGGCTGTACCCGTTAACCGCCATCGCATCGGCCAGGGCTAACGCTTTTTTACAGTAACTTTCAGATCTGGGGTGTAGGCGTCAAAAATTGGCGTTCCAATCCCAATCTCACTTCCGGGTTTAGCGGCCAAAATTTTTAGGAGTTCTGCTTCACCACCATCTTCCACGGTATCCACAAGGAAGTTGTGGAATGCATTTACCTTATTACCCGGCCCCAGCGCATTTAGCAGCGAGTTATACTTGGTACGAGTAACTTTGAATTTAAAACTCTGCCCTTCAATAAAGGTGTTAAATTCTTGTGTATTTTCATCAACAGATTCTTGAGCTTTTTTAGTTTCTTTAGCCATTTTGACTTTCCTCGGTAATGAGTTTATTGATTAACTATTCTTTGATATTCAGCGCTACTTTCAGGCCAGCCACTAAAGTTCCAACCAGGCCAGTAATAAAAATGCCTAGTAATATTCTCTTGCCTAAAGCTTCAACCTGATCTGATGCCAAGCGCTGCCGCCGCAAGTGGGCAAGGTCTTTTTGTGTTTCAAAAACATTTTCTGTATCCATGCCCAGCTTTTGCAATGTCTCCTCGGTGGCTTCCCTTGCCGCCCGTTTCGCAATCGCTTCCGCTTCCTGCTCAGAGAGATTTGCCACTATCGCCCCCCAGTCGTTGCAATGCGCTTCGTCGCCCATCCCTCTACAACTTGGCGCAACATGCGGCGGAATCCAAAAGTATCGATATATACAGCCGCGAGGCCCCACCAATAATATTCCGGGGTGGATTTGAGAGAGTGAAAGCCCGCATCTACCGCCGCCTGCAAATCACCGGTTTGATAAGACTGGGCGATGGCCAATTCAAAGAGTGGGGCGATAAATAAAACCACCATGGGCAAAGTGGTCAGGATTAGCAGGTAGTCATCCTTCCAGCCCCGCTGCCCCGCGCTTGCAAGGTCCATGGCTGCCGCGTGTGCGTCGCCATCATTAACCCGTTTTATTTGCGCTTCCGTGCGGGCACGCCTTATTTCCAGTTCCGCGCGCCGCTCCTCAGACTTCACTTCCCGCTTGTGTTTGAAGTGGTCCATCAGACCACCAAAAATAAACTTGCCCGCAGCCAGGGCCCCCATTGAAATACTCATAGGTCCGCCTCTTCTAATAGGGTGTATGTAAAAGTGGTTCCCCACTGTTCCGCCGCCCGGTCACACAGAGCGATTAACAATCCAAAATCGAAAGGGTTAGCCAACACTTGGCACCCGGCGCTCCACTTATCCACCTGCTGACTTGCACGGGTACCGTTGGCTCTATGACAGTTGATGCCGAACAAGCCGTCATCGATGGGCGCATCCGTATCGATAATCGAATCCCGGTTATTGTCCCGGTACACTCGTGCGGGTTTTCGCTGCACCAGTGCGCGATATTTCCCTTGGTGTAAGCCCAGTTGCCACAATCCCGGATACTGCCCAGGCACTAAAATTGCGGTACCCTTGATATTTATCGGGTTCTCTCGCCAAAAGGTGCCGGGGTCCGTGGTAGCCGGAAACACCAGGCAATGCGGCACGCCATCAAAACGCCAGGCAACGGCTAGGTGATCGTTAAAGGAATTGGATTGATTGTCCGTTGTGCGAATGCCAATCAAGTTCAGATTAAAATCACCTTCGTCAAAAAACCGATAGCCTTTGCGAATCATCGCGGTTTGTAATTTTCCATAGCCCACACGCATAGCAATTACCGTCCTGTATTTTCAAAGAATCCCTGACACTCAACACACCGTGTCACCGCGCCGAAGGCCTGCCGCGCCTTTGGTATAGGCCCGTCGCAGTCCTCGCAGTTTTCCAGGCTTGGCTTATCGAAGTTGATCTGGTTGCGCTGTGTATCCAGTGAACGCTTGCGCGCCTCTTCTTCAAGCTGTGATGCCCGGTCCAATAAATCTGGCATGGTCGGCCCCTCATTAAACGGTCAGTTCAACCGTTCGATTTCTTCGGGGCGCAGGACCGACACGCCGTTGACATTTACAAACTCGCGGCCAGTCACCTCAAAGCTAATCGTGTGCATCAGGCGTTCGTTACTTTGGGTGGCATTGAGTAATTCAGTCAGACTTAACTTGCAGTCGAAAGCCTCAATATTGAGTTTTTCATCCGTTGATTCCGCATTAAACACCAAATCGAAGGTTGGCAATCCACGAAAACTGCCGGCCTTTTTAGCAGCCTGAACAATAATGTCGAATTGACCGGTATTTAACTTGATATCGCCACTCGCGGAGACATCCCCTTCAATAAAGCCATCGGGAACACCACGGGTTTTAGTGGTGCCGGTGCCGTCCTCAATGGAAAGGCTCACCTCTTCAATATTCACGCGGTAACTACCGATCATTACATCCACGTCGCGCCCGGATAATTTGGACATAGGTAAATACCCCTCGCTTTTTAAAAATTAAAATTTGTGATTCGATAAAATCGAAATCACCCAGCGTTACTTAGATCTAGCGCTATATTCGAGGTAATAGATTTTGGCGAGTTGTAGGGCGTTACCTTAAAATAGATTTCAACAGTGTTACGAGTAGGCCAAACAATCTCGATATCCCCATCCTTGGGCGCTTTGATCTCGCCGGGAAACTCGGTATCGCCAATACGGACAGTACGCGCCATCTCCCGCAGGGGGCGGGAAAAGTAGGTTATGTTGGAGGCAATGGAAATCGGGGTACTGTTCAACAGGCGATTACCAATGCGGGCGATTGCCAGCACCCGGATTGCCCGCGCCGCCTTATCCACGACACGCAGGTTTTCAATTACCTGATAGTCGCCGCCCTCGGCATCCAGCAGGTTACAGTCGCCCCAGTAGGTGCCGGGATAATCAATATAGGTCTGCGGTACCGAAAGCCTCAGCGCGTCCAGGCTAGACAGTATGGCGTTGTCCAGGGGTACGCCGTCCTTATCATTCGCAACCGACCCCAGCGACAGAGAAGGCCCGGTAGCAACGCGCATAGGGGTATCGGCAATACTCACCGCGCGATTGCACAGACGCCCCGTCAACTCACCCAGGTTATTCCCGTGCAACAGGGGGACCGGGGACACGCGGTAGGCACTCACCGGCTCCACAATGGCCGCCTGTGCTGCCAGGTAGTCACTCCAGGTTTGGCTGGTGTCATCGATGCCAGCAGTGGCCACCAGCACTGCCACACGGCGCCCCAGGCTGGTTCTGATGCTCTCCGCCTTGGCAAAGGCCACATCCAGGTCGTTAGCGGCTAAAGCTGGGGTACAGACGGCTACCAGCTCAGGGGATACGCTCTGCATAGCGGTATCCAGGCCCACTTTCCAATCGTCGGAGACATCAAAGGGAAAGGCCCAGGCTTGCCAGTTCTCCCCGCCGTTTGCCTGTGCGGCGGCCACCTGAGTTTTCAGTTGCGATTCATTGGCCCCTAACATCTGGTCCAGATCGCTCTGAGAGTTGAGCGCAATCACGCTACCTTTGCCGGTGTCGCCCACGCCCAGGAAAAGCGCGGTACGTTCGATTTCATCAAAACTGCCCTGCCCTAAGTTCAGGTTATTAACTGTGACTTTTCCCAGTGCCATTTGGCCCCCTATACGCTTTTTATGCGTCCACTTGTTTCATCAAAAATTTTGCTGGCCAGTTCGGAGACTTCCCGCTCTGTCACCCCTAAAAAGCTGCGTTCCGGTAGCTCAATCACCCAACGGTTTAATCGGGGATCATCGCGCAGCATCCGCAATATCAAACCCGCCTGCCCCAATGTGAGGTTTTCCGTAATCCAGCGCATGGAGGGTTTCTTTTTTCGCCCGCCGGGCAAGCGCACCTTGTAGCCTTCCTTTTTTAGTGCCCGCGCCTGGTATCGTGTCGCTGGTTCACCGTAGTCCGGCTGTCCGTATACCTTTTCCGCTTTCTTGCTGGTCCACTCTTCCGGCTCGCCGTACTGGTGCTGGTGGGCAATCTCGCTGGTTTTACCATCAGCAAAAAAAACTTCCCCACCCAGTTCAACGCCCTTCGACCGCATCTTTTTACTCAGACCGCGCAGCATTTTTTTGCGGTCCTTTTTTTTGCGCTTGTCCCAGGCTTTACCATCCAATCCTTTCTGCTCGCGCAACCGTTTGCGGCTGTAGGTTCGAACCTTGCGAGCCAAGATTGCACCCACACGCCGTTGCTTTGCCGGTGACATTTTCAGCAACTGCAATTGCTGCTGTGCCTTTAAATGTCCGCTGAGATCAATTTTCACGGCTGTAGGGCGCATCTGTGGGGAGTTCTTTGTTATCCCCTACCGCCACCTGGTTTGGTTCATCAATCGGCACCGTGGCTACCGCCCAACGTTGGCCAAGGTAATTAATCGATCCATTGTCATCTGGGACTAAATCAACGCTCTCGAAAAATGGAATTAAAATTTCAATATCCACTGAGACGTCATCAACTGGCGTGACTTCTATTTTCGGCTCGGAGACATTATCGTGATCGCGCTCGCTGTCGTGCTCCATCAGCCAAGTGGTCACCAGGGCAAACACCAGTGCAGAGTCTCCGGTGAATCCTTCAATCAGTATTTCCGCCGTATATTCAACACGGCTTACGCGAATCCCATTGCCAAGGTTTTTACTACAAGCCATTACCTTTATGTCATCCATAAAGGATTCAATCTTTGCATCAGCTACCAGATTGGCGGAACGCAAGTGAGCAAAAATATCTTGTAGTTTTCTTCCAGCCATCGCTAGATCAACTCCACGGTAATATTGGTTTCGATACCGCGCAATTTACGCAGTGCTTTGTCAGACTCCGCGCGGTACATCTGCTCTGTTTCCAAACTTTCCGCCGCCTTGTTTTCTCCAATCTCGCGCCGGGTAATCGTTACTGACTGGCGGAAAGCCATTGCCGTTACCTGTGCGAATACGGCGCGTTGATACTGAATAATTAACCAACTCTTTCCGCCTATCGCCTGCGCGGGCACAGCTTCCAGGGTTGCGTGGCCCTCCGCCTGCCATGCGGCTTGCTCATCGATCAGGCTGTCATTGACATCAAGAATTGACAGCCGCAAAAGGTGCTCTACTTTCTCCTGCATTATGCCTGCCGGAACACCGTACATTTTTTGGAAATCACCCAGCACCAAGTCAGGAAAAAAGCCGTTATTGTCGATAACGGTTTCCAAATAGGTGTTGGGTCTTCCGGTAAAACTCATAATGCCACCCTTAGTTAAAACGGAATTTCTATATAATCATCCCATGCCGCACGCATTTGCTTTGCGCATTCCCTTGGGTGCATTCGACCTGTCAATGTCCCCAAGCCGGGGGTGAAAATGCTTTTCAATCTCAATGATTGAGCAAGAAGTAGCGCAGCTCTAAATGCAAGAAAACAATTCTCTGTATTACTGACATCACCGGGCGGCCAATCCATAGTAGGTGCGCTAATCATCAGTGGTATTAACGAACAACCTGTAGGAACAGAGACAGCGCGCCCAATTTCCAAACGTCCGCCATGTTTTTCACTTAACAAGTTGCTAAGGTTTACCTGAAGGCCCCACCCGAAGTGATGGACATATAAGCCATCAATACCGCCGTCCATACGCCCAATGCAGTTAGCTGGCGAAATAATGGCGTCCGCCTTCATAGATCCTGCAAAAATGGAAACGCATTCAGCAGTCAGTTCCGGCACATCTTGAAATTTACTAACAATCTCGGCTACAAGCTTTGGATTCGTATCGCGAAAAATAATTTTCATTTTTATTCACACCCTATACTTAGGAAGCGCATCCAGTCCTTTTTAAAAACGCGGCGCCAAGTGGTTTGCTTGAACGCGCAGGGCGACAGGCGCCCCACTGGCCCGCGCGGCTGGGGGGACTTTTACAACAGCTCTTCTAACTGTTTATGAAGTTTTTGCAGTCTAGTTTTAACACCAGCTTTTCCTGGATTAGCTGTCTCAGCTTCTTCGTACCAGGAATAGGCGCCGCGAATATGCCCGGCACGCTCCGCAAACATCCCTGTCACTTTGTAGAGCTTACTGAGTGCAATGGTATTGATAACCGGCCACACTTCCGTTTTTACTAGATCCACAACTTCATCGAGGTAGGGGGAAGCACTACTATTTGCTTTATATTGTGCTAATGCCCAGTCATGGAATCCCTCAACCATAAAGGTTTGCAGGTCATTAGACTTAAAATGTGTTGGCAATTTTTGTTGCTGTTCGACAGCAAACTTGGCAAGGTCCAATGCTAATTCAACCTGCTCAACATCCAATGCCCAGATAGTGCAGTAAACCAGGGGCCAGTTTTGGTAATGCTCGCCGTTCTCGCGATACCGCTCGACCATAGGGAGATACTTTGGCAACAACTGGCGCTTAAGCTCGACTTTTTCCTTAACATCAATGCGATCTTTTAAAAGCTCCAGATCTCGTTCCAGCGATACTTGCACAAGCTCGCGGGAACTATCATCTGCCGTAATTTCAACTAAAGCTTCCGGCTCAACGGTTCCTTGCTCTATCTGCGCCTGAATCTGTTCTTGTTTCACCTTGGCTTTACATTTGGCCTGATGCTGCAAAGTAATGAACGGCATTTTATCAACCCATTTTATTTGTGATTTTTAAAAAGCCCCCGGCCCGCAGGCCGAGGGAGCCGCCGTTCGCCTATGCCCAGCCATCGTTGCCGTCAGGAAGTTGTACATTGGCAAATTCGAGGCCCGCCGTTTTTTCTTCATCTTCCAGCACATAGCCTTCGTTTACGCAGTTGTAGTCCTCAACACGCTTGCGCTTGGGAGCGTTTGCTACTTCACGCCTCCAGCTATCTGATTGAAAATAAATGGAAAGATTGTCCAGACTGGTAATAAATATTCCGCGCGCAGGAAAGAAAGCAACATCAGTAACAATGGGTAGACCTGGATAGACCTTTGTCACCACCTCTTTTTCTATTCGCTCTTTCTCACTAGGCTTTTGGCCCAACGCTTTATAAAGAGCCGCCTTTTCTTCGGCGATAAGATCTTCACCAACAATTGCCACTAGATCCTTGGCGCCCCGATGAAGAGGGTTGATCATTTGTTTTAAAGCATGAATCGCAGAATCCAGGTTTTCAAAATCACCACCGGCACCAATGCGGATTTTGTTTGCTGCCTGGGTTCCTTCAGAGCCGTCAAACCAGTGGCTGCCACCGTCATATTCTCGACACAACTGCAACCAACCTTTGTTGACATCTTCACCATTGGGATAGGAGGCTTTGTCAGTTTTAAGTTCTGCCGCGTGAGTACCTAACCAACCAGTACGTATGCGTGCCAGTGCGATAGCCTTGCGTACCCACTCCCCATAGCGTTTAGACAAATCTGGAAACTTCGCCCAAGAATCAATGGTTACCCAGCGGATATGGGTATCAAACTCTGTGGAAAACAACTCGTATTTCTTACTACCAAGGGAAAGCACTTCGCTGGTTTGGCGGTCTTCATTTTCAGTATCGGTGCGTTTACCCACCAAGCCAGTTACCGAACCTAGAATTTTTTCGCCTTTAATTTGCTCAACAGGTAACACATTGATTTTTTGCAGAAACTCATGACTTTCGACAATAGCGTCCGAAAGTTCCTGAGCAACCGAAGGTTGTACACTGAATTCCTCAGAGACACTTTCAACACCATAAGTGGCTGCCATGGCAAGCAACATTGCCGCAAATAATTTACTGGTTTTGGGGTTCATAGTTTTACGATCCGATAATTAGCGTTAAGGGTTCAATTACAGCGATGCTGTTAGAGCACCCGCTCTAGTTTGTTGCCGCCTGTGCCTTCGGGAACCTCGGTCCCCTTAGCTTCAGTGTTAACTGCTTTGTTGAATTTTTGTTTCAAGTCTTCAACCTCAGACTTCAATTCGTTATACGCTTCAAGGGAAACTGTTTCCTTCTCTTCGGACTTATCAGTTTCTTTCTGCTTATCATCGGTAGGCTTTGCAGAAAACTTCTTATCCAGCTCTTCAATTTTTTCATTCCGCGAATTAATCGCGTCCATCAGTTTACTGAATTGCTTATCGTCCATAGCGACGCTACCTTGCTGTGTTTGTTCAGGATTCATGGTTTCGGAATTACGGCCTAAGCTATTAAGCAATCGGCCAAATAAACCTTGGTTGTCTTCCAGCTGTAAGGGGGGAATTTCAATCGCGGATGTGAAGTAATTGTCTGGCTTTTGAACCCGACTAAACTGAAGTTCTGAAGTTCCCAGACTGGCGGGGTTATCAGTGACAGCCAGGCCGGCGAGGTAGGCTTTTCCACTGTCAGCAAAGTTCGGCTGTATTTCAATACTGGTGAAAAGCTTTTGCCCCCTGCTGTTGAGATACATCAACTCATCAGTTGGCGATAAACGAGCAAATAAGCACATACGGCCTTTTTTATCTTTCTCTGCTTTTACCTCCAGTACCTTGCCAAAATTGCCGAAGATACGAATATGCTCATACCAAATGTTCGCGGTGTACTCTTCCGGGTCATAACTCTCGGCCATTTGATCAATTTCTTTCGCGTCGATGTTACGACCATCGATAGTAGGCCCGCTAGTGGCCACTTTCACAAAATCTGTAGAGAGCTTTCTAGGCATGATTCCGCCGTTCGTTTGCTGGAATGTTTAGTTTCCCCTTGGGGTCAGCCCGAAGATTAAGGGCTAACCAAGCCCCAAACAACGAGCAGGATTCCTATAAATTCCTATATTCCCAAAATAGGAATTTATAGGAATTAAGCCCCGTTAATCCTGTCGTTTTCTTCCGTACACTGCGCGGCATGGCTACTTACTCCGATGAAATAAAAACCGCCGCCAAGTTAATGTGGCTGCGCAGAATGTCCGCACGGGAAATCGCGGACCAGTTAAACCTGAATAATGCGCGGGTCGTTTATCAATGGGCGGAAAAAGGCAACTGGGAAGCGATGCTGCAACACGAAACAGTGGAGCAAGCAACCTCTCGGCGCCTTATAGGCTTAATTGAGAAGCCCCAAAAAACTAAAGAGGATTTCACAGAGATAGACCGCCTTAGCAATCTCCTGGATAAGCTGGCGGGCATCGAGGTTAAGAAAGCCCGCGCAGCCAAAGAGAAAGCGGCAGCCTCACGGGGTGAACGAGGAGACGGCAAAGGTAAAAAGAAGAAACCAAAGAATGATATCTCTGAGATTACCGCAGAACAGCTAGAGGCGATTCGTAAAGAACTATTTTATGAATACCAGCACCGCTGGCACGAAAACAAGGACCAACGAACCCGTTTTATTCTAAAGTCACGCCAGATCGGGGCTACCTACTACTTTGCCTGGGAAGCATTGGAGGACGCAATTCTCTCGGGTGACAATCAAGTATTCTTATCTGCCAGTCGGTCACAGGCTGAGATTTTCAAAGCCTATATTATCAAATTTGCCCGAGAATATTTTGAACTTGAACTTAAAGGGGCAGACTTCATAGAGCTTTCCAACGGGGCTGAACTGCGATTCGTATCAACAAACGGAAGAACCGCGCAAGGATACCATGGCCACTTTTACGCAGATGAAGTTTTCTGGATTCCCGACTTTGAGAACACCAACAATTTAGCATCAGGTATGGCGACCCATAAAAAGTGGCGCCGCACATACTTCTCTGTGCCATCTGTAAAGAGCCATGGCGCCTACGCAATGTGGGGCGGGGAGAACTACAACAAAGAAAGAAAAGACAAAGTTGATTTTGTTTTAAGTCACAAAGCTCTAAAGAAAGGCTTGCTAGGCCCCGACAAAATTTGGCGAAACATTGTCACCATTAAGGATGCAGAGGAACAAGGATGTGACCTATTTGATATTGAACAGTTAAAAATTGAGAACAGCACACCAGCATTCAATAATAAATATATGTGCGCCTTTATGGAGGCCGGTCTATCAGTCTTCAAACTGGGCGACCTGCTTGATTGCTCCATAGATTCGGAGGAAATCTGGCGTGATTTCAAGAAGGATAAGGAACGCCCATATGGAAATCATCCCGTATGGATTGGCTACGATCCTTCCCGCAGCGGCGATGGTGCTGCAGTTATAGTGATTGCGCCCCCACTAAAACCCGGTGGCAAGTTCCGTGTGCTGGAAAAAATTGTCATGCGCAATCGCGCCTGGCAGTGGCAGGCAGAGCGAATCAAGGAACTGACCGAAAAATACAACGTTCAGTTTATCGGCGTTGACTGTACCGGGCCCGGACATGGCGTCTATGAAATGGTGCAGGGTTTCTTCCCCGGCGTTACCCCCATTACCTACGGCATCAGCACGAAAACCAATCTGGTTCTAAAAGCGCAGGATGTTATCGAATCTGGCCGGGTCCAATGGGATGCGGAACACACGGATATACCGCAAGCGTTTATGCAGATCCACCAAACCACCACCGGCAACGATCAAATCACCTACGCCGCAAACCGCACCAGTACCACGGGGCACGCGGATGTGGCCTGGGCACTAATGCACGCTCTCAGCAACGAACCCCTAAACCGTAAAAAGCAAAAAACCACTGTGGCCTTTGCCAGCAACTGAGACCAGACCATGGCACGAAGAAATAAGAGATATAAAGCTAAAGCTGATAGTCAAACCCGAAAGAAAAAAACCAGTGGCGATAATAGTCCGCTACTATTCAGCTTTGGTGAACCTGAGCCGGTCTTGGGAGGTAACTGGGGTGACTATCTCGGCACTTTTCTACAGCCCAATGGTGACTACTACGAGCCACCCATCAGCCAGAAAGGATTGGCAAGCTTACTCGGAGCCAATGCCCACCACGGGACTATCCCCTATTTCAAGCGAAACTTACTGCGCAAGTGGTTCACTCCTAACAAAGCCCTACGTCCCGAATGTCTAGCAAACGCTGGCTTTGACCACTCGGTATTCGGGCACTGTTATTTCAAAAAGATACGCAACCCTTTTGGCCACTTCCTACGGCTGGCACACTTGCCCGCGCTGAACATGCGCCGTATGAAGGAGGCGGACCGCTTTTGTATGTTGCAGCCTAATGGTGCTGACCCAATCGTTTTTCAACCTGGTGAAGTAGTCCAGCTGAAAGAGTACGACCCAACCCAACAGATCTACGGCAGGCCACAGTACTTGGGTGGAGTTCAATCTGTCTTACTGAATGAGGACAGCACCCTATTCCGGCGCAAGTATTACAACAATGGGGCGCACATGGGATACATTTTCTATACCGCAGATAAAAACCTTGGCGAAAAAGACAAAGAACGCATCCAATCCCAGATTGAACAGAGTAAGGGTGTCGGCAACTTCCGTTCTATGTTCATCAACATTCCTGAGGGGAAAGAAAAGAGCGTCCAAATTATCCCGGTAGGTGATATTGCCACCAAGGATGAATTCGCAAAAATCAAAGATCTCAGCCGCAACGACATACTCAGCGCATGGCGTATACAGCCGGCCCTCGCCGGGGTTATGCCGGAGAATAACGGCGGCTTTGGTGATATAGAGAAGATCACCCGCGTGTACTACGAAAATGAAGTGTTACCCATGCAAAACGTTTTCTTGCAGCTGAATGAGTGGCTGCCGAAGGGGAAAAGGATTGGATTTGATAAGCCGGAGTTTGCGCAAAATTAACCAGCTAAAGTTCCATATTGACACCTTTTAATGCACATATAACACAAAGGTAGTAAAATGAACGCAGGTTTCATCGACGGTGGCGGAAAAGAAATGCAAATAAATTGCTTCAAGTGTGGTAGCAAATCGGTGATAACGAGCCGCAATGAAATAGACCCAAAGCTCTCACAGCTCTACTGCGCTTGTAAGAATGTTGAGCACTGCGGCCATACCTTTGTGATGGATTTGAGCTTTAGACATTCGGTTTCGCCATCAGCCCAGGATAGGCGCGCCCTGCTGATTGATCTTTTGAAGGCCATACCAAGTTCCGAGCGCGAAAAGTTATTACAATTAGCTGACGCCTGCTAGTTAGGTTCTGAATTTAAAGGGTTGGGTAGGCGTTTTAAATCGCGATCCAGTTGCTCCTGTATTCGCTTTAACTCTCTGTCAATTAGATTCAGTCCAGCCGTTCGGGCTTCGGGTGAAGCCTCTCCGCCAAATACCTCAAGCGCCAAACGAACATCAGAGATCTGATCGACAAAGTTTAGACGACCCCTTTCTAAACGCATCAATACAGAAGCTGGTAGATGTATCACATTATCCTTTTCCATTCTCTCAAACTCCATGTAAAGCCAACTATTTAAAAAATTAAAGAGGAATAAATTTCTACCTAAAAAACCGACATAGAACTTTTTATCACTAAAATTTCAGTGCTGCAAATGAATAATTTTGTTATTTCTAATATCGAAACTTTTCCTGTAAAAGATTTCTAATACAGAAAGATTGCTTATAATTTAAACAGTCTGTAGCCAAATTGCAGTTAATATACGGTGTGCAGTAATTGACCAAACTCCATATAACTGACTATTCGCTCAAAAGATCATCTATTGCTAACCGACTAAGACACACCCGTATTCAGGCCGGTATACAAGGACAACAGTTGTGCAGGCAACTCGGCATTCTTCCCGGCACTCTGTCGAAAATGGAACATGGAAACCAGGTTATCCCGGCTGAACTCCTCGGAGATTGGTGCCTTGCACTAAACGTTACTATTTCAAGCATTATTTGCCCTGAAGGTGCTGACAGAGCCCGAGAGGAAGAAGCCCAGTTCTATATGAAAATCCTATCTGAGCTGAACCAGGATCACCGGACAATTGTCCTGAAACATTTAGAGATGATTTATTACCATGAGAAGAGGGAAAAGGAGAGGGAAAAAGAGGAAGGGTGATATATGGGGGGCCGTAGCCCCCGAGGTATCTATAACTATACATCAAGGTACAACTCAAACACTTTAATGCCTAGAGACTATTCTTAGGGCTTCACTCTCGCTGGTAATACGTCGACCCAATCCTTTGGCCAGAGGTGAGAATCCTTTGAAGTCTCCGTTAGCGCTTGCCCGGATTCTGTCCCACTCTCCCTCTGTATCCTGATAGATAATTACTTCCGGCAATTTTCCGAGTTTCTTTGCAATTTCGTTCAGCACTAGTTCAGCTCCGTTAGTTACTGTTACTGTTGGCGAAGTATCGGTATACAAATCAACGATGCAGAGAACCTTTTTTCCATCTACTTCTTTTACAGAAAAATCATATACCGGTGCATTGCTGCCGAATAAGTCATTTTGACAGCCGTGATTGATATAACATTGCGGCCCCATACCCCGCGCTATCGAGCGCGGATCTGTGATCGGCTTGTGACACCTGCTGCAAATTGAATTGTTCATTGCTGTTTATCCCTGAGTAATTAAAAGAAATCCTTTTCCGTCTCGTTTCATATCACCTGAATTCAACAACCATTCAAAGACCGGCCTGACAAAGTTATTCCCACCCTCAAACATATTGTTCAACTTGCGTAACACCGGGCGTGCACCAAACTCCCCGGAGGTAATGCGTTTAGCCAACTGCTGCTGTTCCGGTGTTAATGGGCTATCTGTTTTCTGTATCGGTACCTCACGCTGTTGTGTTTTCTCACTCGGGTTGCCTTTCACTGAACGTTCAATCCTTTCAGGATCGTTCAGCGCGTCGTCCTTGCCGCTGGTAACAGTTAACGCACTGTTGAAGGCCAGCAACGCAACCAACCCGACCAGGTCTGTGATTACAGCTAGCGCCAAAAAGGCGCTGTGCTGCAATAACTGTGTATCTACATGGGCTAGGACTGCCATGCCTGAGAAAGCCGCCTGTGCGCTGTCTGTGCTGCCTCGCTGCACGTCTTTAAGCCGGGCCAGTGTCTTATCCCGCTTTGCTTCCAGCTCATCCAGCCGTTCATCGGTTTTAACGGCCACCTTTCGGTAATCGGTGGCCGCATAATCGGCAATGATCCCGTTGATATTGTTGATTCGCTGGTTATAGCTGTTCAGCTGCTGTTTTAGCGTCTGGTACTCAACACTGTTAACAGCATCGCTTTGTTGTTGCTCCGTTGTATGGCTCTCCAAAAAACCAACGGTGGCGGCGATGCTAACCAACACTAAGAATGGCCATAGGAATAACAGGACATTGCCAATAAAACGGTCTTGGTTTCTCAGCCACAAGCCGAGGGGCGCAAAAGAGAATTTGCACAGCTCCAGGGCGGCGGCGGTGAGCCCCGCCACCAGCTGCCCGGCCCCCACAGCAGGGATGGAGATCCACAACCCCACAGTGAATACAACGGAAGTGCCGCAAAAGATCAGGGAGGCAATTCCAGTTGTATATTTCCAGAAATTCATTGGTTGCCCCCCTTTTCAGCTTCTTTTTTCTTCCGCTCCTCCTCATATAGCTGATCAATTTCTTCTTGTGTCAAAATTTCTTTCTTAAGAATACTGACTTCTACTTCCGTATTTCGCTTTGCTTCTGAGTAAACAAATTCCCCCCCGATAAAGTGTGAGTCAATTTCCTTGGCTCTATGGCAAACACGCAATAATAGTTCCGCGTCTTTCTCGTCCTTAAGGATGTATTTTGTAGATCCAATGCAGGCATGTATCATTTTGTATCTCCTATTAAACTGTTATTTGTTAACTGTCGATCTGACGGTAATCCTGCCCAGCTTTTACAAACAGATATACATCGTCCAGCCGGTATCCGTCACCGTTACCTTTCACCCGATATGCGTCGGTCGTGTCAATGATGTGAACAGGAAAAGGCAAGGCTTTAGGGTTTTGATGAAAATATTTAGAATCTTTACGGATAACAGCGAATAGTTCAGTCATTTTTTATTACCTTCCTTAGTGAATATTGCCTTTTTCGTGATACGGATAAATCGGCATTTCTTGAGCTGTCTTTTTCTCTCCACCAGCAAAGAGGCTCATAGCCAATTTGGCAAAGTTAAGCGTGATAATGGATATCTCGTTCTCTTCAACTTCGCTTAAACCTGCTCCCGATATCAACTTCTCTTTAAGCTCGTAATAGCGAGCTTTCTGCTTCAAGAGAAAATCATTTGATTTTTTAGATACTTCTAGTTTGATCTCAGGCATTGGCGGCCCCTCCCAATTCACGGTTTAATTTTTTTATCTGCTCTGCGCGGTCTTCGTGCTCCACAAAAATATCCTGAGCGGCTCGAAGTTCCCGAGTGGCTTCCTCTCTACCAACTGTCGTGGTTTCCGGGCAGGCGATACGCTCACGGCACATGGCCAGCGCAAGGCGTACTTGGCGAGCTTGAGCGAGGTCGAGTACAAAAACTTCCTTGGTAGGCATAGCGGTTTCCTCATTGTGAAAGTGTGCAAACTGTTGCGGGCGCTGCCCGCGGTGGGTGTAGGCGGCCTCGCGGTAGAGGCAGCCAAAAATCAATGCATCGCGCACAACCTCTGGCCAACTACAGGCCGTGTTGACCTGTGCGTTGTTCAGCCAGGCGTTGTAGACCTGAAGCTCGGTGATCTCTCCCTGGAATAGCGGCAGGCTGCACTGGCGTTCCATGGGTTAGCCCTCCCCCTGTGCTTGCTGGCGCATCTCGCGTACCTGTTCGCGCAGGATGTTGAGACGCACACGCATATCATTGGCCATACGTGTACTTTGCTTTTTCAGCCAGTCGAGAATTTCCGGGCGGGTTTTAGTGCGGAACAAATGCCATGCGAGGCAATTGCGCCGGTGGTCCTCGCTTTCGCAATCTGCGGGTTCGGCAATCAAAGGGGGAAGCCACTTTGATTCTCTAGTGGCGATGACACTGCATGTTGCGCTTGATGCCTTGTCCTGATGGCTGTTCATTGGCTGATTCCTTTTCCAGAAAATGCGCGTGAGGGGTAAAAAAACCCGGGACAACGGGACAAGGCGGCTACTTCAACCTTAAAGCTAGGTTTTATGCGGGCTGTAGAGGGGCCACCTTGTCCCATTTTTTTTGGGACAAGATGGGACACACTGTGCCCTGGTTCGCTAAAGGCCCCGTGGTTGCTGGCTTTGCGGGCATTTGGGCTGTTACCAAAATTGGCAACTTGTTGGTAACTTGTCCCAAACACCATGTCCCGTGTTGTCCCATCGATGTCCCAAAAATGTCCCATTGAAATTCCCTTACTAACTTATTGATTAATAAGTCTTTTCTTGTCTATTTATCCCTTGTCCCGTTCTGTCCCATATTTTTTTACCCCCCTCCTCCGTATTTTTCCCCAGCCTCTACAGGGTCAAAAAAAATACAAACTGGACAATCAGCGACCACTTCCGCCGGTTCTTCTAAATACCCAGCACCAGGGTCTGGTATTCGGTTCCCGCTTCGATCGGACCCGTTTGTAGCCCTCAAACGGGTAACGCTGACTGGTGGATAGCCGCTGTTTCAATTCCGCCATTGGCACCAGTTCCTGACCGCGTTTGCGGCAGAGTTCCATGTACTCGTTGAGGTTGATTGCGATCAAGGCGGGGTCGATGCTGTGGTTCAGGCGGTCGGTATTTACATGCCGCTTACCTTGTTCGTCATCGATGTACATCAATTCGTCATTGATAAAGTGGTAGGTATCCCAAAATTGCTCGATGATCGGATGATCATTGTTTAGCCGGCGCTGCCGATCCCGTGCGCGTTCTACCAAGTGTTCCTGCACCTGGTTAAGCAGGCCTGCATCAAAATCCGGCAGGATGATTTGTAGCGCTTCCACCGCGGCCATCAACTGAGCATGAAAGTCGATTACTCGGCCTTGGGTGATGCTGCCATCGGCAGTTAATGTTTCGCGGTGACTGTCAAAAGCATTAAAGAAACGTGTAAGCCATTCATTTTCATGGGTCAGCACTTGGTGCAGATAGCCGGCTAGCTTTTCTACCGGTTCGCGTTTGAGGCGATCCGCAAGGGGGCGGTTTTCCGGGCGCTTGTGTGCGGTGGTGCAGTGGAGGTGGACAATACGCGAGAGCATGGCCTCTGATGCCTGGACCGTAGCATTTTGGCTAATGACCAAAGTGCCACGGAAAATACGGTCATGGGTTTTATTGTCGTTGGTCTTTACCCCTCGCGAGTCAACCACTCCGTCCAGATCGGTGACCTTTTTGAAGATGTCCCATTCAAAGGATTTAGCCGGGCGCCCCCCCGTACCACCGTTGGTTTCGCGGTCGCTTTCGATCACCACTACCGGCAGGTTACTTACCTTACCCAGTTGGCGCCCATAGCTGGAGGTGGAGGTGCTGAGCAGGTCCACGCCTTCGTAGTTATCACGCCCCAACAGTTTCCAGATAAAGCGAATCAGGGTGGATTTGCCCGCGTCCGGTTCGCCCGTGATTTCAAGAAAATGAAATGCCTGATGTTTTTCCTTGATCTGTCGGGCAAATAGACTGGCGGTGAAATAGGCTAGCGCGGCTATGCCGTTAAGGTGAAACACTTTGGCGAAGTCCGGCCACCAGCGGCTATCAAATTCTTCACTGTGGTGAACCGGCATACCTTCCAGGGTGGTTTTAATCGCGGTATCGCCCAGCTGTAAAAAGCCGTGTTCATTGGCCTTGATTAATTTGCCTTCGCGATAGCCGAAGCCGGGGAAAATATAGGTGCGGGAATCCTCGTCAAAACCCATATGTGGCAGGGTGGTTACCCGGTTGACTTCCCCGTCCAACCAGCGCGATTTGAGGATTTTTAAATCCCCTGCCCCGCCTTCAAAGCTGCCGCCGTCTGTATGAGAAAGTAGTGCGAGGCCAAAGGCGCGAGGATCGTTAAGGGAATTAGGTGTGAAGGCTCCAAGATAACTGCGGCTGGTGCCGGATTTCTGGATAGTAAAAAAGTAGCGGCGTTCACCGGTCAGGCGATCAATTTCGGTGTACTGGAATTTCGGCACGCAGTTGGAAATCTGCACTACTTTGGTTGCCTGGTTAAAGGCATCCCAGGAAAATCCCCATTTGTACGCCTCACCTTCACTGGCTTCGTTGAAAGCTTCCAGTGAAAACTTGGCAGAGTGTAATTTGTCGTTGTGTTCAATGATTGCTTTGCCGAATGGCTTCCAGCCATAGAGCGCATAAGCTTTACGCTTTGGCGTTTCCGCGACAAAGACACGGCCACGCCATATGCATTCCTCTATGGTTTCATCATTGAGCCGGCCTTCCCTGTAAAGATCGTCCCAATCTTTGCTGCTGCCAGTCTGTGCTACTTCGACAGTTTCATTTTGCTCCTTGAGTTCTTTGTAGTATTTAGCAACATGCTTGCGGGCACCGGGTTCGTCGTCATAGGCCAAGTGCCAAATAATGTCCTGGCCTTTATTTTCCTTGATCAACTCTCTCGGTAAATTGGAACAGGAGAACGCGCAAACCGCTTTGTAGCCTTTCAGGTGCATCGCGATACAGTGGAAAATACCTTCAACAATGAAGACTTTTTCCATGGGTTTGATTTTTTGCCCAGGTGGTGCCCAGTGCTTTCCGGCATAGCTAGTACCGGTTTTAAAGCGGGCTTTTTTACCCGCCTTTTTTACATGTTGTTTATCAACAATACGTTCCCAGTAATCTTTCCCACCTCCAAACAGAAAGAAGCGTACTGTTTCCGCCCAAGAGCCGTCCGGCAACTTGTAAAACCCCTGCTCAAACCATTCTTCAATATCAGCAGCGGGAAACCCGCGCTGAATAGATAAGTAAGCTCTGGCTGTCGCTTTGGGGTCTTCATCGGTGGAGGGAAAGCGCTTGGAAAAGTTCTCAAAAAGGTCCGGGTAGCGATCCCGCACCCGTTCCTGGTATCGGCACTCTTTCTCGCGGTCACAACGCAGGGTGATCGGCTTATTAACCTTGATCCATAGCGTTTTCTTGTCACATTTTGGACAAACCCCCCGCAGGACCTCTTTATCACCGGTGCCATTGCGAACCAGCTTTAAGCTGTGGTCGTTTTCCAGAGCTTCTAGCACGTCGCGGTTTATTGCGCTGTAGTCCATAGCGCACACCCTACTTCTGCTTGGCTGAATCAGCCTCTAGGCACATACGCGATAGAAGCATCAGGTTGATCATGCGATAGCGGCCTATTTTGATCGTTGGCAGATAGCCGCGATTAACCTGGGCACGCACAGTTTTCAATGTGTGTCCCGCATCTATTGCGTACTGCTCTTGAGTGCAAACCGGGATTTTTATTGAGGGGGTTGCCTGCTCTGTCATTCCCTTTGATCTCCTATGAGTTAGATAGTGGCTTAGTGGGTAGAGCTATTAATACTCACGAGCAGATCTTTTTCAACCCCCTGCTTACATTATTTTGATTTGTGTAGTGCTATTTTGACACCTTCTTCGTGCTTTCCCCCTTGAAATAGCTTGTATTACACCTTTACTTGTATAAAAAACGCTTTTTAGTGCAGTATTTGGAAATCAGAGAGCATTGAAGAGGCGCAATTCAAAGAATGGGGAATAGTCAGAAACTAAAAACCGGTGACCGTTTACGAATCATCAGAGAGCTAATTGGCTTAACGCAGAGGGAGTTTGCAGAGTTCTTAGGCGTTGACATCTCCAAGCTAAAGAACATCGAATACAAACGGAACCGTGTTACCGAAGAGATTTATGAGCAAATAGGCGAAAACTTCCCAGAGTTATTGAAGTGGTTTGTTTATGAGGGGCCTGTTGACCTCCCAGAACTGCGCAAAAGCGACAGTAAGTATTGCAAGTTCATTGCAGCTCGGTTTGACGCTGGACTAGTGCCCGAAGAGTATTTTTCCGAGGACTTGATAAGGGATGGCGATTTCAAAGCTCAGGACCGGTGATCGATTGCGAGCGATCAGGGAGCTAACAGGGTTAAGCCAGAGAGAGTTTGCAGATCTGCTAGGTATAGATCTGGTGCCAATGAAAAATGCGGAGTACAAGAAAAACCGAGTTACAGAAGAGTGCTATGAGGCAATGGGAAGAAACTTCCCTGAGTTGCTTCATTGGTTTGTGTATCAGGCCCTATAAATCTTCAAGAACTACGCAGTAGCCAAAATAAATTGTGCAAATTTGTCGCGGCTCGCATTGACGCGGGTTTGGTTCCAGAGGGATATTTTTCTGAGGATTCGTTGAGGGATGGCGATACAGAAAAAGGCTAATGGCCGATGGCAAGCGGATTGCCAGCCTGAAGGGCGCGGTGGCAAGAGAGTACAGCGAACCTTCAACACCAAAGGGGAAGCCCAAAGATGGCTTACTGCGCAAAAAGCCGCAGCAGATCGCGGCGAGTGGTCACCGCCAAAGAAAGACAATCGTACCATTTCACAGTTGATTCACGAATGGTATGAACTGCATGGCCACACGCTTAAAGACCACACCGGGCGTCTCAATTATCTGGAAAATACAGCAAGGTGGCTGGGTGATCCCAAAGCCATCAATTTCACTGCTGAAGACTGGATCTTGTACCGCAAGCGGCGGCTAGAATCTCCCAACGAGCAAGGGAGACAACCATGTGCCAGAACCATTAACCATGAGCACACCTATCTGAATGCTGTATTCCCTACATTTTATTAGCTGGATTCTAGGTTACCCAATTCTTGGATTCAGTATAGCTCTAGCATATTTGGGGAATGGAAATCAGTTTGGCCTGTGGTTAGCACTACAAATTGGCCTAACTTCACCAGCCATTTTTAAAGGTCTTGCAACTGGTGGAGCTAACATCTTGGCAAAAGAAGGTATGTCCGTGACACAAGAACAATGAAAATCTAAACAATCAAATATGATTCTTCTACCCTAACAATCCAAAAGGAACCTGGTAATGAATGAAGAGAACACTCAAGAAACTGAAGATCGTTGTTGTGGGCTAGTAATGCCAATTTCAGCAATTGATGGATGTAATGAACAGCATTGGTTAGAAGTTAAACAAATATTGACAGCATCCGTAGAGGGGGCAGGATTTAAAGCAAATCTAGTTAGTTACGCAGACGATGTTGGCATAATTCAAAAGCGAATCATTCAAAACCTATACAACAACCCTATTGTGGTATGCGATGTAAGCGGAAAAAATCCTAATGTAATGTTTGAGCTAGGTATGCGTCTAGCTTTTGACAAGCCAACAATTATTATCAAAGACGACAAAACTTCATACTCTTTTGATACATCCCAAATTGAGCACCTTGATTACCCTCGAGACCTTCGCTTTTCGAAAATTGTAGAATTTAAAGAAGCACTAAGGGAAAAAATACTAGCAACTGTACAGAAATCACAAGAAGATGAAAACTACACAACCTTCTTAAAACACTTTGGTACATTCACAGTAGCCAAGCTTGATACAAAAGAAGTCTCTAAAGAAGATTATATCATTGCGGAGATGAAAGAGCTCAAGATGGCTTTTCAGGGGCTGACAAAATCGAACAGCGCCAGGGCTAATTTACTAGAAAGTATATATATAAGTGATGAGCCGACAGAATTTAGAATGAATATGGATAACCAAGGAGTAATTTATGATAAGCGGAAAGGAAGCATACCAATCATTACAGAAAATATTATCCGCAGACATCCTCGTAGACCACGTCAAAAAATTACCGAGAGTGAAGAGTGAATCCCCAATTATATTAGATGCTTACTTTGATCTATAGGCTACTAACATAGTACCTTGCACCATGTAAATACTGAGAATACGCTTACCCAGTCTGGAGTAGAGCCTAGTAATGATTGCAAAGTGCTGGATGTATACAGGCTTGACTAGCTGTTCACCCTTGAGCTATTCCGAGGTGGCAGTCAGGCCAGTTTTCCGCCCAAGTGATTTGGCTAATGACGACGAAATTTTACTGTCGCGTTGGCTTCCCGCTGAACCCCGTAGGCATAGGAAATGCTTGTAACATGTCCCACAGTAAACATTTAAAACGGGGAAGGTCCTACTCTCTGGATACATCGCTAAGCCGTGGAAAGCGGTTTATAGTTACATGCAAGCAATGCATGACCACCGGGTTCAAGCCAACCATCCTTGATCCAGGGTTTTCAAAAGAGACGGAGCAATTGAAGCAAAGCAAAAGTGACTTTTGCCAACTGTTATTAGTCCGTATCAATATTGGCATGGTTATTAACTCGGCTTTCTTGGAAGTACAGGATGACGATTAGAAAGCTCGCCAGTGGACGTTGGCAAGTAGATATCCAACCTCAGGGGCGAGGCGGGCGCCGTGTCCGCAAATCTTTTGATACCAAAGCTGAAGGCATCCGCTGGGAGCGCGCGCAGCTCGCCGCCGCAGATAAAGGGGAATGGGTTCCACCGCAAAGGGATAAACGGCGTCTACAGGATCTGATAGCAGAGTGGTACAAGCTGCACGGGCATACCTTAAAAAGAGGTGAACAACGGCGCGATTACCTTCTGTCTCTCTGCGAACTAATGGGTAACCCTCTAGCTAACCAGGTTACCGCCGGATTTTACGCTGAGTTTCGCCAGCAGCGCCTTCAGGGCGACCTGAAAACCAATAAGCGACACCGGGGGCCGATCTCTGCCAATACTTGCAACCACGATCTAGCCTATCTACGTGCAGTATTCAATGAGTTAATCCGCTTGGGAAAATGGCAAGGGGATAATCCTCTTTCTGGTGTAAGGCGGCTTAAATACGATGACCATGAACTTAGCTTCCTCGACAGGACACAAATAGAACAACTATTAACTGCCTTGAAGGAAAGTGGCTCAAAGCATGCATATTTGGTGGCCAAAATATGTTTGGCTACTGGTGCCCGCTGGAGCGAGGCACAAAGCTTGCGTGGCGAACAAATCCGTAATAGCCGTATTACCTTCTCTGGCACCAAAAGCGGCAAAGTTCGATCAATCCCAATCGGTGAGGCATTAGAACAAGAAATATTCATGGAAAGGCCGCGTACCGGCCCCCTCTTCCAATACTGCTATAAGGCATTTACCCGCGTATTAGACAAATGCAATATAGAGCTGCCCAAGGGGCAAGCTAGTCATGTTCTACGCCACACCTTTGCCAGTCACTTCGTTATGCGTGGCGGAAACCTGCTCACACTAAAAGAAATACTGGGGCATGCTGATATAAAAATGACAATGCGTTATGCCCATCTGTCCCCTGAACATCTTGAAGACGCTATCGCCAAGAACCCCCTTGCAGAGCTCGCGTAGTGTCAACCAAGTGTCAACGCAAGCGGGTAACAAAGGCCAATTCAGGATAAGAAAGTCTAGGTTTCATGCGGGTTTGGGGCATGTTGGAGATTAAAGGGTAGGCAAAAAATAGGCCTGTTAATCATTGGGTCGCTGGTTCGAGCCCAGCAGGCGGAGCCAAACAAAAGCCTTGTAAATCATTGGGTTACAGGGCGCCGCGAAGCGGCACAAAGAGGGCGACATCAAGCATTTTGGTGTCGCCCTCTTTCGTTAAGGCGCCGACCAAACATCACTCCTCGCGCAATCGAGGACGCTATGCGAAAAACTCTTTCATTTGCCCTTGCTAACCGAAGTGTCCGCGAGCACAACTGTGCTTTGAGTCATTCAGCTATAGCCTCAGGCGACCTGCCCCCTTCACATAGCGAATTTCAAACGCTCCATGACCCTCCCTAACACCTCACTTGGGTCAGGGTTAACCGATGAAGTGCTTCTTCACCCCTCTTCAAAACATTTCAATGTGTGAAATTTCTAATAGCCCTAGAGCCCGCACCAGCGAACAGCCCGGCCACATTCTCAATTGCATCAACCCAAAGAACGCCAAAAATCAGCAGGCGTGGGAAGGAGTGACCGGTGTCCCTTTTGTTGCACAATTAATAATCAGGGGCAATCAGAGGGAGTTGGTTATGCATATTTTTAAGGGGTTTTAAAAGGCTGGGGCTTGTTTGGTAGCTTTAACTATCTGCCGGGACGCAATGAATAAAAATGAAATCTACTCAACGAGAAGCGCCAAATACCCATAGACGTAAAAGGCAACATATCGTTTTTCAAACTTTATTCCTAGCTATTTAGCGCTTTCATCTCATGGCTAATTGTCAGTTCCTCCGCAAAGCTAAAGCCTCCAATTGGTCATAAACCTATAGATATAACGTTAACTTTTTAAGCATCTGAATAGCACTGTTGATTTCTGCGGTATAGGTCAATCCAGCGAATTCTGGCAGCTGAATACCGAAAGTATTAGCGTATAAAAATTTGTTGTACTCCATAAGGAGCTGGCATAGCCATTACGCGGGTGTCTCAGAGTGCATCACTAAAGTAAAGGAGCTACTGATGAAGACATTAACCCCCATCGCCGCAGCCATATTATTGGCAATCAGCGTAAATACGAGCGCGAATAATAATACCGCGCTATTGATTCAGGTTGGAAACGGTAATATGGCCAATGTGGATCAAACAGACCCAACCATTCACAATAATTTAATTGTACAGACCCAAATTGGAGATTTTAATGACTCAGAAGCATCTCAAACTACAGGCACCAATAGTAGTGTGATAACACAATTACAAACTGGTGAATCAAATGTCGCAGAATCCACTCAAGAGTTTAGCACCTCATTTAGTAGTAGTTTGATCAATCAATTAGGCGCTGAGAATACGGGCCGCACATTCCAAATTGAGACCACTGCAAGCAGTGCTTTGCTCTATCAAGTAGACTCTTTAAATACAGGTATCATTTCCCAAATTGGCGGCATAGAAAGCAGTACTTTGGTCAATCAAATAGGATCTCTGAACGGAGGCTTCGTTAACCAAGTTGATGCTACAGCAACTAGTGCCTTGACCAATCAGATAGGATCTTTGAATACAGGCATAGTTATCCAAACTGATACCAAAGCAACTAGTGCCTTGATCAATCAAGTAGGATTTATGAATGATGCAACTATTAGCCAAGCTGTTACCACAGCAACTAGTGCCTTGACCAATCAAATAGGCTCTATGAATACAGGCGCAGTTATCCAAACTGACACCACAGCAACTAGTGCCTTGATCAATCAAGTAGGATCTATGAATGATGCAACTATTAGCCAAACGGGCGCTGCTCTTAGCCTTGCTGCGACCACCCAGGTAGGCAGTAATAATATGCATAACACGATCCAAACCGGTACTGGCCAGATCGCTATAGCCGTACAGATAGGTAGCGGTAATATGGGCATGATTACCCAGTAGTCGTTGCCACTCACGCAACCAACCCAACAAGACTCGTTTTTAGCGCATCCGCACAACCTTTGTGAGCGCTGATCGCCGCCTCTTGTGCTGGCTTCTGTTCATTACCGAGGGGGTGTGAGTCGCGAGGGGGCGGCCAGCGCTGAGCGCGCGAATTAACCCTCTAGCACTTTCAGCACCTACAAAGCCGACGCTGTACAAGCTTTTCTCGTAGCCCATAAAAACTTTGTAGCCTTTAACGCCTTTTTTACCCTTGCGGCCTTTGCCTTTCCGTTTCTTAAACCCGATCCAGAAATCGGACTCTTACCTAAGTATCGATAAGTCTATAAATTTGTAACGGATGCTGGGCCGCCGCTGCAAATCTGCTCAACTGCTTATTCACTGGTTTATTTTATACGGACTAATAAAGATGTAGTGGTGCAAGGGCCGTCAGGAGAACAAGAACATACTAAAAAGGGGGAAGGAAAGAATACTCTAAACACGGGACCGTATGAGGCATGGATGCCAATTTCGAGCTTACTGGGATGTATTCACAGCGAGTCCCAAGCGCAGGGTATTCTTTCCTACCGCCCCAGTAATATATACAGCATACAACCATAATGTTTCATAATGTTTCGTCCCCGAAAGTATTCTCACGCTAACTGCAAAAAAAGCAGCATATATAGACGAATCCCGTCTACATAGCACGGTTCAGGCTCGAATTTAGGGCTATCGAACTGACATGCACCACGACTCACCTATTGTGACCTTCGACTTCTCTCAATCGAATGCGAAATCGAGACCAGCCGCGATCTTGCAAAATTACCAAGGTTATTTGCAAGCCGATACTTACACAGGTTACGACCATTTGTTCGAGCCTGGTGGCGGTGAAACGAATTAAGGCATTGTATTGTCTGGAGCGCCAATGGAAGTCCATAACAGAAAAGGAGTGGCAAGTATCGCGACAGGTGCATAGTCAGCCTAGGCTCGAAAGCTTCAAGCACTGGTTTTTACAGCCAACCAATACCATACTGCCATACTGCCATAATCGGCGCTTGAAAAAGCCATAAAATATACTTTTAGAAATTGGCACACGCTGTTTCAGTAGAGTACAACCGACCATATGAACATCGACAACAACCTGGCTGAACAATCCATGTGTCCCATCGTACTAGACCACAACAAACTGAGCACATCTAAATTTGAAGTCTTATCCCCCTGCACCACTAAAAATCTTGAGCAGTTTAATTTGGGTTGGAGCACCTATTGTAACCTAACGAGTAAGTGCTTTAACAATTTTATTTTTACTGAAGGACAGCTCTACAAATTACTTTTTTGGTATTCGTTAGCATCGACTCCCGGGAACTTTAGGATGGTAGAACTGAAGGAAATATAATTTTTAGAGGCACTCAAAAATGAAAGTCAGAATTAATCTGTACACATTGCTTGCTGCCTTCATGCTTTATCTAGCCATCTCGGCCTGCTCTAAGAGAGTTGCTAGCCTAATAGAAAGAACCGAGAGCCTCCCCTTCAATGAAGTAGTAACCACAGAGGAAATAGAAGATTTAAGGTTCATGAAATACAGATATTGCTTAGTGAAGAAAGAGAATTGCATTAGCTACTATTATGGCTTACCGTTAATTGATAACAACCTGCAGTACTCTGTTAATTTTGAAGAGAATGGTAGAGAGCATATTGTCAGCCTTGATTTAAGCAAGAATTCTTTAGGAAAAAAATACTCTGGCACAGTGATTTTATTACATGGATTTCGTCATTCCAAAGAATTCATGCTGTATGCTTCATTTTATTTCCGCTTTCTTGGGTTTCAGGTTATTGTGCCAGACCTCCTCGGTCATGGTGATTCGGAAGGCAGACTAAAATATGGGGTAGATGATAGTGAATTCATCAATGACCTTATTGACAATCTAATTAAAGAAGGGACTATCAAAGAGAGAAACCTTTATATTGTAGGGTATTCCATGGGAGCCTTAACGGCTGCACATGTTTCCGCTTCGAGAGCAGATGTTAGTGGAATTGTTTTGCTGGCGCCCATACTTTCATTTGATCAAGCTATTTATAATTATGCAATGGTTTCCCACCCCATACTTAGCAGACTTATTCCAGGTAAAGATATTCGCAAGGGCGCGAAGTTAGCTCTAAAAAAATCCAACATCGATCCGAATGATACACGCATACTACCCCTCATAAAATCCTCAAAGATTCCAGTACTTCTAATATCCTCAGATTCGGATACCATTTCCCCCTATAGTAATTACAAGGATTTAAAACAAAAAAATATCAAAGTCATAGAGCTTGAAAAAAGGGATCATCTTAGCATGGTTGCAATAGGAGAGGTCGAGCATGAAGCAATTATCAGATGGCTCAACATGAATATAAAATAAATCACATAGAGCTATGATCGCCCAATGGACAATAGAACACCTACGAATCATGCAAATCAACTGGATTAGACCACTACACCCAGACAATGTGGCATTGGCAATGCCACAAGACTTGCGTTATTTTCTCGAAACGGCTCATGTTATTTCCTTTTATAGGAAATTGTACGGTAGTTAGCAGCAACGTACAGGCACCCTTATAGTCAGTTCATCACTGGGTCGCTGGTTTGAGCCCAGCAGGCGGAACCAAACAAAATACAGGGCGCCGCGAAGCAGCACAAAGAGGGCAGCATCAAGCATTTTTGTGTCGCCCTCTTTCGTTGAGGCGCCGGATAGGCATCACTCCTCGCGCTATCGAGGACGCTGCACCAAAAACCCTTTCAATTACTCTTGCTAGCCGGAGTTTCCACGAACACAACCGTGCTTCAACTCATAAGCTATGGCCGTAGGCGGCCTAATCCCTTCACATAGCGAATTTCAAATGCTCCATGATCCTCCCTAACCCCTCACTTGGATCAGGGTTAACCGATGAAATGCATCTTCACTCCACTTCAAAGCTTTTCAATTTATGAAATCTCTAATAGCCATAGAGTCGGCATCAACTCATGGCAAGACGCTCTTCTCAACTTCACCACGCCAAAGAATGCCAAAAATCGCAGGCCTGGGGAGGAGCGACGGCACCCATTTTATTGCACAATTAACAACCAATAAAAATAGAGGGCGCTGGTTGCGCCAATTTTTAAGGGGTTTTAGAAGGTGCGTGTTTGACAGCTTTATCTCGCCGCCAGGACGCAACAAAGAAAAATAAAATCCACCAAGCGGGAAGCGCTAAATACCCTTCGACGTAAAAAGCAACTAATACTGTATTTCAAACTTTATTCTAGCAATTTAGCCCTTTCATCTCATGGCTATTTGTCTGTTTCTCAATAAGGCTTAAGCCTTCACTTGGTAATAAAGATATTGATATAACGTTACCTAATTACGTATCCAGATAGCTCTGTTGATTTTTGCAATATAAATCGATCCAGCAAATTTTGGGAAGCTGTATATCAAAAATTTTTAGATATAAGAGTTTTTGTACCTCATATGGAGTTGGCGCAGCCATTACGCAGGTGTCTCAGAGTGCATCACTATAATGTAAAGGAGCTACTTATGAAGACATTAACCCCCATAGCCGCAGCCATGTTATTGGCATTGAGTGTAAATACGAGTGCAAATAATAATACCGCAATATCATTTCAGATTGGAAATGGCCATATTGCCATTGCTGATCAAACAGACACAACTATTCAAAACAATTTAGTTCTCCAGGCTCAAATTGGAAATGTTAATGAATCAAATGCATCACAAACTACCGGTACCAATAATAGTGTGACAATACAGTCGCAAATTGGTGAATCAAATGGCGTAGAATCCTACCAAACAGGTAATACCTCTTTTAGTAGCAGTTTGACCAATCAAATTGGCTCTTCGAACTCAGCCAAAGTTACCCAGGAAACGGCAATTGCAAGTAGTATTTTGATCAATCAAATAGGTTCTATGAATACAGGCACCGTTACCCAACTAGATACAACAGCAAGTAGCGCTTTTCTCTATCAAGTAGACTCTTTGAATATAGGCACCATTATCCAATCTGGCGCCCATGATAGTAGTGTTTTGGTCAATCAAATAGGAGGCCCAATGAATGTGAGCTTCATTATCCAAGGTGCGGCCACAAAAAGTAGCACTTTGGTTAATCAAATAGGCTCTCTTAATATGGGCAACGTTATCCAAACTGGAGCCACAGCAAATAGTGTTTTGCTCAATCAAATTGGCTCTGAGAACAAGGGCAGTGTTAGTCAATTTGGGAGCACAGCAAGTAGTGCTTTGCTCAATCAAACAGGCTCCATGAATCAGAACAGCACCGTACAAACTTCAACCACAACAAGCATGGCTTCGAGCGATCAAATAGGCTCTATTAACGTAGCTCTAGTTACCCAAACTGTAGGCTCAGGAAATAGTACTTTGCTCAATCAGGTGGGCTCTCAAAATGTGACCACCGTTGTCCAAATTGCAGCCACAGCAAATAGTGCCTTGATCAATCAAGTTGGATCTATGAATGATACAGATATTACCCAATTGGAATCTGTACTTAGCCTTGCTGCAATCACCCAGGTAGGCAGTAACAACATGCATCAAACAATCCAAACCGGTACTACTGGTCAAGCCGCTATAGTCGTACAGATTGGTAACGGCAATGTGGGCACGACTACCCAGTAACCATTGACTCTTCCGCCACTAATCTGGCAAGACTTGCTTCCAGCACATCAGCGTTACTTTTGGGAGCGCTGATCGTCGCCTCTTGCATCGGCTTTTGTCCATTATCAGAGTTGGAGTGCCTCGCGAGGGGAGCGGCCGGCGTAGAAACTACACCAATAAAACCTTCCATCACATTCAAATCCGGCGCTGTACAGGTACATCGACTCATTGAGAAGCGCCAAATATCCATCGACATAAAAATCAACAAATAAGTTTTTTCAAACTTTTTTCCTAGAAAATTAGTCCTTTTATCTCATGGCTATTTATGAGTTTCTCCATAAAGCTTATGCCTCCAAATGACCTTAAATGTATAGATATAACTTTAACTAAATAAGTATCCAGACAGCTCTGTAGATTTCTGTGGCATTGACCAACCCAGCAAATTCTGGCAGCTGAATAGCAATAGCTTTTACGCATAAGAATCTGTTGTATCCCCTAAGGATCTGGCGTAGCCATTACGCGGATGACTCAGAGTACATCACTATAAAGTAAAGGAGCTACTGATGAAGGCACTACCTTCCATCACCGCAACCATGCTAATGGCATTGAGTGTCAATACGATCGCAAATAATAATGCCGCGATATCGATTCAGGTTGGAAACGGCAATATGGCCGCCGCTAATCAAACAGACCCAACTATTCACAATAATTTAATAGTACAAACCCAAATAGGAAATTTTAATGACTCAGTAGCATCTCAAACCACAACTACCCATAATAGCGTGACAATACAGTCGCAAATTGGTGATGCAAATATCTCTAAATCTTTACAACTGGAGGGAACTTCACAAAGTAGTATTTTCAGCTATCAAATAGGCTCTTCGAACATTGCCCAATTTACCCAGTATCAGACAATTGCAAGCAGTGCGTTGATCAATCAGACAGGCTCTATGAACACAGGAACCGTTGTCCAAGGTAGTCTTGTCACTACAAGTAGTGCTTTGATCAAACAGACCGGCACTCTGAATGTAGCCCGAATTGAACAAGCTTTTACGAGCACATTAAGTTCTTTAGTCAATCAAACAGGCTCTTTAAACCACGTCGATGTTTATCAAACCGGGGACACAGTAAGCAGTGTTTCAAGTAATCAAATAGGCTCTATGAACCAGGGCGAAATTGCTCTTTTGGATGTAAAGGCGAGTAGTACCTTGCTCAATCAAATAGGCTCTAAGAATATGGCCTTCGTTAGCAAAGGTTATGTAACCACAGCTAACTCGTTGGTCAGTCAAGCAGGCTCTTTAAACTGGGCCAATGTTTACCAATGGGCTGTCTCAGAAAATAATGCTTTGATCAATCAGGCAGGCTCTGAAAATCGGGGCGACACTAGACAACTCTTTACCACAACCAGTAGCGCCTTGGTCAATCAAGTAGGTTCTATGAATGAGGCAAAAATTGCCCAAACGAACGCTACTCTTAGCCTTGCTTCGACCACCCAGCTAGGCAGTAACAATATGCATGGCACGACCCAAACCGGTACTGGCCAAGTCGCTATAGTCGTACAGGCTGGTAACGGCAATATAGGCACACTTACCCAGTAGCCGTTGATTCTTCCTCAACTAGTCCGACAAGACTCGCTTCCAACGTATTCGCACTGTTTTTGTGGGCATTGATCACTGCCCTTTGCGTCGGCTTACTAAAAAAGAGGGAAGGAAAGAATACACTGTGCTCGGGACTCGCTGTGAATACATCCCTGTAAGCTCGTAATCGGCATCCATACCTCTTACGGTCCCGGGCGCAGTGTATTCTTTCCTTCTGCCCCAGTAGTATGTCCATTACCTGGGTGGGAGTGGGTCGCAAGGGGGCGGTCAGTGCAGAGACTACTCCAATACAATCTTCCATCACAGTTGAACCCACTGCTGTACAGGTAGATCGACTCAGTGAGAAGCGCTAAATATCCATCAACATAAAAAGCAACAAATGGGGTTTTTCAAACTTTTTTCCTAGAAAATTAGCCCTTTCATCTCATGGTTATTTGTCAGTTTATCCGTAAGGCTTAAGCCTCCAAATGATCATAAATGGATAGATATAACTTTAACTAACTAAGTACCCAGATAACCATGCTGATTTCTGCGATATAAACCAACCCAGCAAACTCTGGCAACTAAATACCGAAATCTTTTGCATATAAGAATTTTTTGTACCCCATAAGGATCTGGCTTAGCCGTTACGCCTATGACTCAGAGCGCATCACTATAAAATGAAGGAGCTACTGATGAAGACAATAACCCCCATCGCCGCAGCCATATCAATGGTATTGAGCATAAATGTAAGCGCGAACAATAATACCTCGATAGTATTTCAGTTTGGAAACGACAATATGGCCACTACTGATCAATCAGCCCAAGGCATCCATAATAATTTAATTTTACAAAACCAAATTGGGGATCTTAATGAATCAGATGCCTCTCAAACTACAGGCACCAACAATAGTGTGATAACACAATTGCAAACTGGTCACTCAAATATCGCAGAATCTGATCAAAAGAATACAGTTTCATCTAGTAGTATTTTGATCAACCAAACAGGTACTCTGAATGAGGGCCTCACCATCCAATTTAATACCACTGCGAGCAGCGCCCTGCTCTATCAAGTAGACTCTTTGAATGTGGGCAATATTTTTCAAGCTGATATCACTGCAAGCAGTGTTTTAATCAATCAAATAGGCTCTTCAAACTTTAGCACAATTACCCAAACTGGAGCCACTACAAGCAGTGTTTTGGTCAATCAAATAGGAGGTACTACGAATGTGGGCACCGCTACTCAAACTAGAGCCGCTGACAGTAGTACTTTGCTCATTCAAATAGGCACTATCAATACAAGCGCTTCTTTCCAAAGTAATGTCACAGCAAGCAGTATCATGACCAATCAAACAGGTACTATGAATTCGAGCGCTTCACTCCAAAGTAACGTCACAGCAAGTAGTGCTTTTATCAATCAAATAGGCACTGAAAACATGGTCGTAGCTGCCCAACTTCTAAACACTGCGAGCAGTGCTTTTCTTAATCAAACAGGCTCAGAGAACTCAGCCGTAGTTGACCAAACTGAAACTACAGCTACCAGTGTCTTTGTCAATCAAGTAGGAACTTTAAATAATGCAACTATTACCCAAACGGGAGCTACTCTTGGCCTTGCTTCGACCATCCAGCTAGGCAGTAACAATATGCATGACACGACCCAAACCGGTACTGGTCAAGTCGCTATAGTCGTACAGGCTGGTAGCAGAAATATGGGCACGATTACCCAGTAGCCGCTGACTCTTCCGCAACCAGTTCAGCAAAACTAGGCTCTACCCGTCCGCTTTTTGTGAGCATTGTCTGATTACAAGCCTTTTCAAACTGCTCACATCGTTGTGATTGAGTGTTTGAGTTCACGTGTGAGCTGTTCAACCTGGCACTGTAGCTGTGAAATCGATAACTCCATTGCGTCATTTGAAATTCCAGGAAAGATAAACCTCGATTTCTCATTTCGTTTATAAAGAAGTCATAATCCACCATCTTCCCAGTCAATCAACTTGCGCAGAGCAACCAATGGATCACGTTTATTTACTAAAAAGGCGGAAGGAATGAATATACTTCGCTCGGGACCGTACGTATGAGGCATGGATGCCGATTACGAGCTTGCAGGGGTGTATTCACAGCGCGTCTCGAATGCAGTGTATTCTTTCCTTCTGACCCACTATTAGCTTGCGATGGCGGTCATCAAGACCGAAAAACTCGGCTGCATCTGACAATAACCTTTACTGGTGAGCATTTAGACTATTTTACCGGAAATCAGTGGATTTTTAGAGGTGCCCTTAAGTAAATGATGAGCCGCTATGGGTTCCATAGCCTAAAAACTACTCTAGGTACTGGTATCGCCTTTCGTGATTCATAATCAAAAAATACTACACCTGTTTTTGCACGCGCAATGAGAGCAGGAGTCGTGACAGCTCCATCACTTACCCGAGATACCCGATAATAGATGTTGCAGCTTCTTTCTGAAAGCTCATCTACAGCGAGATCAAAGCGTAATTCATCACCGAAAAAAGCTTCACCTAAATATTGAACTTCCAAATCAGCCAAAATATACCCTTGAGGGCATTCATCCATTTCAGACTTACCGATGTAATCAAAAAATCTCTCACGGATTTCGTGTAGCATCGAGATCAATTTGTCATGCCCAACATGCTTTCGACAGTTAACATCTTGGATTCCTACTACCTGCATATCAGAGTAGTGAATGTTTTCAGGAAAATTAATATTAACTCTAGACATTATTTATTCCTGCATACTACAAATTAAGCATTTACTAAAAAGGGGAAAGGAGAGAATACACTGTGCTCGGGACCGTATGAGGCATGGATGCCGATTACGAGCTTACAAGGATGTATTCACAGTGCGTCTCGAGTGCAGTGTATTCTTTCCTTCTGACCCAGTAGTAACACCAAAATATTTACTATTTACTGAGGACGATTCGGTAATGGGCTTTACCACTTTCCAAGCGTGCGATAGCTTCATTAATCTGATTAAAGCTGAATCGTTCTACCTTAGGCTCTACATCGTGGCGCTGTGCAAATGAGAGCATTTTTCTCAGTGCTTGAGGGCTGCCTACAGGAGAACTGGATACTGATCGCTGGCCGTACATTAAAGAAAACACGTTCAAATCTAATGGCTCTAAGGTCGCACCAACAAAATGTAGTTTGCCTTTAGGTACAAGCGTATTAATGTATTGATTCCAATTCAATTTAACGTTTACCGTAGATAGAATGAGATCAAACTTTCCCCTTAACGCTTTCAACTCATCTTTGTGTTTCGAGTTTACTGTATGGTGTGCACCAAGGTTTATGGCCTCTTCTCGCTTAGTGTCTGAAGACGTAAAGGCCCAAACTTCACAGCCCCATGCTTTTAAGAATTGCAATGCCAGATGCCCCAAACCACCAATGCCAATCACACCTACGGTATCTGTGGGTTTTATATTGAGTTCGAGCAATGGGTTGAACACAGTAACACCCGCACAAAAAAGTGGAGCAACCACGGATTCATCCATTCCATAGGGCAGGAGGATTACACTGCTTTCATCAGCGCGTACTTTGTCAGAGAAACCGCCATGGCGGCCAATGATGGTTCCCTGGGCTGAGCCACATACGTTATGATCACCACCGTTGCATGACGAGCAAGTCATACAATACCCGGAGTGCCAACCTAGTCCAACAGTTTGGCCAACCGCTAATGATTTAACGCCAGCGCCAACTTCAATAATTTTACCTACTACCTCATGTCCGGGAACAAACGGGTACTTAGTTATACCCCACTCGTTATTCAGCATGCTTAGGTCACTGTGACAAATTCCACAGTGCTCTACAGCAATCTCAATCTGATTATCAAGTAAGGGGCCAGGGTCATATTCAAACGGTTTTAATCTACCGCCTGGCTCATGGGCTGCATACGCCTTGATCATATTCCATTACTCCTATCAAATAGACCGTTCTTTAAAAGAAATAAATCGCTGCTACTACAGCGTTGAATACCATCATCAGAAAATCAGTTACAAAAATAAAAAGCATGGTGCCTTTTAATACCTGCCACAGCCCTTTACCTTGACGATTGTGCAAAGCTATCGGTACATTAAACGCAAACTGAGTTCCATGGGCGACGGCGTTAACAAACAATAAAAGACTCCATTGAATATTTTCCGAAAATAGATCTAGGTTGATGAGCAACAAAATATTGAGAAGGGAAAAAGCAAGATTAAACCCACCTAGGAATCGTGCTGATTCGGCCAAAATATCAAAAACAGGGGTATCCCTATCCTCTCTAGCTACGATCAGTTTGGCAAAAATTTTGTTTCGAATTGAAAATACGTTAAAGCCCATGGCAAACCATAGGGCATTTAATACCAATACAACTTCAAGCATGAGCTTTCTCCCTTCTTATTTTAATTTATCTGTAGTCTTACTCAAATTCATTGGTCTCGATTAATTTTTTGAGGTGCTTTGCCTTTAAAGGATGGCCGCCAATAAAATAATTACCTTCAGGGGTTTCGTTTAGAGTTACCCATACATTGGGTTTGATCCTGCTGCCTAGTGTTGCAGTTACGGCATCGGTTAATGCTTTGCATAAGTCAGATTTTTGATCTTCCGTTAAGGCACCTTCTACAGTGGTATAACTAATAATTGGCATAACGTTCTCCTTTATACCGGCATATCATCCCAAGTTAACAAATGTTAACCTGGGGGTAAAAAAAATGGGTAAGTATCCTGTTCAAGCATTGAACTTAAACCAAAGCAATTGTGGCTAACGAGGAGTCTCACTAAGTAACAACACCATTTAAAATACGGTCTATGGTCCTCCAATAAAGTTTTCTAATTTCTTTATCTGTTCTCGGTAACAGGCCAGACGTATACAGGGCAAAGAACCCAGTATAAGACGCTAGAAGTAAAACGGAAATTTCGCTGGCATTATCTTTTTTCAAGTAACCCTCATCCATACACTCGTTAATTCTGGCCGTGTAAAAGTCAAAAGATATTTTTGAGTCTATCCGCAAATCATCAAAGTTAACCAATTCATCTTTGGTTTCAGACTTAACAAAGATCAACTCGAAATATTTGGGCTGCTCCAGAATAAAATTTAGCGCATATTCCATGGTTTTTTTGAAGCGCATTTCTGCCGTGGATTCTGCCAGTGCGGGGGTCAAATACTGGGTATATGTCCGAAACCCTTTCTTCACCAGCTTATGGAACAACTCTTCTTTATTGTTGAAATGCCGATATATAGCCGTGGCGCTGATACCAGCCTTGTCGGCAATCTTGCGCATAGACAGGCCCTTATACCCATCTGAAAGGTACTGGTCCCTTGCACAAGCTAGGATTATGTCTTTAGTACTGCTCATGTTAACCGATGTTAACCTCGACTGGGATCAAAAGTCAAATTAACCAATAGGTTGAACTTTGATGCATATTACCACTGGGTCAGAAGGAAAGAATACACTGCGCTCGGGACCGTATGAGGCATGGATGCCGGTTACGAGCATACAGGGATGTATTCACAGCGCGTCCCGAGTGCAGTGTATTCTTTCCTTCTCCCTTTTTAGTATCTATGGATAGATCAGGCTTAATAGGTGTGGGTAAATAGCCTTTTATAAACGGGCTGACGCGCTCATCAGTCATTACCTGATGACTTACTACAACCGGGAGCGTCCCCACCAACACAATGACGGAGTACCACCCGCAAAAGCAGAAGAAAAACTTAACTTACTGTCCGGAAATAGTTGACCACTACAATTTTAACTGAAGAAGTCCAGAGCAAGAATAAGCCACGCTGTGGCCAAATCTTGCTTCCAATCAGCGGCCAACTTATGGGTGCAGAAACAATTACAAATAGGAACAGGCAGAACCAAACCAAAAAAGGTATAGCTCCCTATGCGGTTTTTACTTATAAATACTGAGCAATTAAGGATCTTTTAACTCCTTCGAACAACCCAGTTAAATTGCTGAAAACCCTCAGGCTTTGAATCCGAAGGAATCAATTCAATTGCAATATGGAAATCCGACTAGAGGCCGCCACCTTATCTATGGCATTGTTTTGACGGGGCTAAATGCTCCTGGCGATACATTAACCCCGCTCAAAATTGCAGTCGGCAGTCTATTGCCGACAGCGATTTACAATAGGCGCTAAAGTCGAATCTTTTCCCGATTCTTCTCGAGTGTTGCCGCACCAATGCCTTTAACATTCAGTAACTGATCCACAGATGTAAAGGGGCCATGCTTTTCCCGATACTCAATAATCAGCTGCGCCCGAGCCTTACCGACTCCATCCAGCTTTTCGGCTAACTCCAAGGCTGAAGCACTGTTTACATTAACTTCAGATACAAGCTGCTCCACCGAATTAAGCTCGCCATCATCAGCATAAATTGCCGGTGAGATGCAGCTAGAAAACAATGCGATCAATAGCGTAGAAAGTAATATGCGTGTATTTTTCATGGTTAACTCCCAGTGAAATTGTTCTTGTTTCACATTGGGACTGCTGTTACTTCCCCAAGCCAAACCATGATATCAATACGCGGAGCTGCTTCCGCTTAATACTAATTACGCGACATCACACGCGACCAGAAAGAAAAATCCTTACTTACCTGCAATTTCGCTCAATATTTCCTGTAACGCCCTGAGCGGGTTCGCAGCTGCGGTAATAGGTCGACCAATGACGAGGTAGTCGGCCCCCTGGGAAATAGCCTCTGAAGGGGTCAATGTTCGCCTCTGGTCTCCCGCATCACTTCCCGTCGGGCGAATACCAGGAGTCACCAATACAAAGTCTGAACCACAAACCTTCTTCAATTCCTGCGCTTCACGTGCAGAACATACGACTCCATCGAGGCCACAGGATTTCGCCTTGGAGGCCAGGTCGATTACTTGCTCTTTCAGTGGCTTGGCAACTCCAGTTGCAGCCAGCTCTTCCGGGGTAGTGCTTGTCAGTACGGTCACCCCAATCAGCAAGGGTTTACTATCACCAAACTCTTTTAATGCGTCAGATGCCGCACTCATCATGCGCTCACCACCACTGGCATGCACGTTAACCATCCAGACTCCCAGGCGCGCTGCAGCCTTAACGGCGGAGGCAACAGTATTTGGGATATCGTGAAACTTTAAATCTAGAAACACTTCGAAACCGCGCTCAACCAGGGCGCGGACTAATTCCGGACCCGCAATGGTAAACAGCTCTTTTCCAACTTTAACCCGGCATAGAGCGGGATCAAGTTGGCCAGCCATAGCCAGCGCAGCATCGGTATTGTCATAGTCAAGTGCAACAATGATTGGAGAGGAGACTTGGGAGTGCAAAAAAAACACCTCATTAATTTTTGAATTACTCAATGACCGCCGGCAAAGCTATCTGGAACAACCACCTTGCGTTTACGGTTATTCGCCTTCGATACCCTTGACCGAGCGAACAGAGTCCCAGTGCTTACAACTGGGGCATAGCCAGTGCAACTGGTTGCCGGAGAAACCACAGTTGCTGCAACGATAGTGGGGACGGCTTGCGATCAACTGGTCGATTAGCGTTTTAAGCAGGGACAAGTTTTCCTTTGCCCTACCCTGTGCCGTGCCGATATACAGGTCAAGAAATCGCCCAAGACCCCGCAAGGATGGGCGCAGGGCCAGCTGCTCTCCCATAAATGCGGCAGCAGCGGCTTCACTGTCCTGCGCCTGAATACGCTCAGTCAATGCGATCAACACACTATTTGATGGACACTCCTTGAGAAGGGACTCCAGGTAGCGATCCAACCCCTTGCCATCCCCCAGCTCGCCGTAGCAAGTGATCAATAACTCCAGAATCTCCGGGATGTAATCCGGATTTTGCTTGGGAATTCTCTGTAAAACTTTAATGGCATCGCGCTGCTTACCAAGCAGATACTCGAGGCGAGCCCAGAGAAGGCAGGCCCGAACCGAGCTGCGATCATACCCTAAAGCGGCATCAAGGTGCTTGCGCGCACTGAGATAATCCTTACCTGCTATTGCCTCTTCTGCCAACTCACAGCAAAAATGGGCCTGCACAGGTGCCCAATCTGCGGATAAACGCTTAAATCGCCGACCATGCAAGAGATTGACGGCATGGATAGCTTTGGCCCATTCCCGTTCATCCCTATAGACTTCCACCAAATGCTCAAGACTGGTTGCGCGCAGCTCCTGGGAAGTCTCCACCAGCTCTTGCAGAAGGCGCTCAGCCCGATCGAGCCAACCGGCAGCGATATAGTCACAAGCGAGTTCAAATTGCGCCTTATGCTGACTTTGCCGAGCTAAGCTCGGGCGTGCCAGCAAATTCTGGTGCACTCTTATAGCCTGATCATACTCACCCCGCCTACGCAGGAGATTACCCAATGCCAAATGTGTATCAAAGGTCGCAGGGCTGACTTCAAGGGAATCAATAAACTTGTCGATGGTATCGTCGTGGCTTTCACTCAACAGGTAGTTGAGCCCTTGTGCGTAGGAGCGAGCCAAGGACTCCTCCCGCTCACTAAAATCCGGCTTTCTCTTGGAGCTGCCCCGGCCCAACACCCAACCTATGGCGACGGCTGCCAGCAGGAAAAAGAAATAAGCAAGATCGAGCAAGTCAGTCTCCAGAAACCTTTCGATGGGCAGCCTGAAGCTCTCGCTCCAGTTTCTTCAACTGTTTATTCAATCCCCGCAGACGGCGGCGCTGTGAAAAGAGTGGCAGCAGGTTTGCCAGAAAACCCAACAAGACTCCCAGTAGCAACATTCCGATCAGCCAGACTCCCACACTGCCAGAAAATGGGGAATATCCAGCGATAACCGGAGAAATAATCTGGGGGTTTTCCACTGCGATATAGATGCCGAGGACGACACACAAAAGGGCGAGGAAGCCAAGAATAACGTGCATCAACCAGCGCAAAAATGACAAGGGAACCTCCACGTTCCACTGAAAATGGCTATATTAATCAGCCACACAGGCGTTCCGGGCAAATTATACGACCTATAACCGGCCTCTCTCCAGCCCAGTTACTTCAGGTAGGCAATCATACCTCGATACCAGCTTCGTCGAGCATGCTGCGATTAACTCTGTCACGCAGCTCCTTACCCGGCTTAAAATGAGGTACATATTTGCCCGCCAAATCAACAGCGTCCCCTGTCTTAGGGTTTCGCCCGGTACGCGGTGCCCGATAGTGCAGCGAAAAGCTACCGAAACCGCGTATCTCTATACGTTCCCCCTGAGAGAGGGCATCAGACATGCTGTCCAACATCACCTTAACTGCCAGCTCCACATCCTTCACTGGCAGCTGATCCAACCTCAACGCAATCCTTTCGATCAGTTCGGATTTGGTCATGTGCCCCACTACCTTTGTAAGTCATTGATTATTCTGGAGTAGAGCACCAATCATCTAATAGAAAGCCGAACTGGGCAACCCCAGTCCGGCTTTCGAGTCGCTCCAAACGCTTCATCTGGAGCTATGAACACACAAAAGTGATTAGTCTTTGTTGTTCATCTGCGCCTTGATCAGGTCACCGATAGTTGCAGGCTGAACCTGTTCAGACTGCTTCTTGCTGTGATCCTTGATGGCTTGCTTCTCGTCATCCTGATCTTTGGCTTTGATAGACAGGCTGATCACGCGGTTCTTGCGATCCACACTGGTGATCTTAGCCTCTACTTCTTTACCTTCTTTCAGGACGTTGCGAGCATCTTCCACCTTGTCGCGGCTGATTTCAGAAGCGCGCAGAACACCTTCAACTTCATTCGCCAGGGTGATTACCGCTTGCTTAGCATCCACTTCCTTAACAGTACCGGTTACGATGCTGCCACGATCACTGGTAGTTACGTAGTCGGAGAAGGGATCGGACTCCAACTGCTTGATACCCAGGGAGATGCGCTCGCGCTCGGAATCGATACCCAGGATAACAGTCTCGATTTCGTCGCCTTTCTTGAACTTGCGAACAGCTTCTTCGCCAGCTTCGTTCCAGGAGATGTCGGACAGGTGCACCAGACCGTCGATGCTGCCGTCGAGACCGATGAAGATACCGAAGTCAGTGATGGACTTGATCTTACCGGAGATCTTGTCGCCCTTAGCGAATTTACGCGCGAAGGCATCCCACGGATTTTCCTGACACTGCTTGATACCCAGGGAGATACGACGACGCTCCTCGTCGATATCCAGGATCATCACCTCTACCTCGTCGCCCACCTGGACAACTTTGGATGGGTGGATGTTCTTGTTGGTCCAATCCATTTCGGAAACGTGTACCAGACCTTCCACACCTTCTTCCAGCTCGGCGAAGCAGCCGTAGTCGGTCAGGTTGGTTACAACCGCCTTCACGCGGCTGTTTTCCGGGTAACGCTGCTTGATGGATACCCAAGGATCTTCGCCCAACTGCTTCAGGCCCAGGGATACACGGCTGCGCTCGCGGTCGAACTTCAGTACTTTTACTTCGATCTCGTCGCCAACGTTCACGATCTCGCTCGGATGCTTGATGCGCTTCCAAGCCATATCGGTGATATGCAGCAGGCCGTCGATACCGCCCAGGTCTACGAAAGCACCGTAGTCGGTCAGGTTCTTCACGATACCCTTGATGCTCATGCCTTCTTGCAGGCTGGCCAGCAGTGCTTCGCGCTCTTCGGAAGTCGCAGCTTCCATCACTGCACGGCGGGATACAACAACATTGTTGCGCTTGGCATCCAGCTTGATGACCTTGAACTCGAGCTCTTTACCTTCCAGGTGCGCAGTATCGCGAACCGGGCGAACATCAACCAGAGAGCCGGGCAGGAACGCGCGGATGTTGGCAACGTCGACAGTAAAGCCACCCTTAACCTTGCCGCTGATAACACCTTTAACCACTTCGTCAGCTGCGTGAGCTGCGTCGAGGATCTTCCAGGCTTCAGCGCGCTTGGCTTTTTCACGGGACAGACGGGTTTCACCGAAACCGTCTTCAACAGCTTCCAGGGCAACCTGCACTTCGTCGCCCACCTGCAGCTCAACTTCGCCTTTGTCGTTGGCGAACTGTGCGGCAGGGATAACGCCTTCAGACTTCAGGCCCGCGTGAACGGTTACCCAGTCTTTGTCTACGTCAATTACAACACCAGTTACAATAGCGCCCGGTGCCATTTCGACGCTTTTCAGGCTCTCTTCAAATAGATCAGCAAAGCTCTCGCTCATTACATTACCTATAGTGCTGGGTCCAGCCGTTGGTAACTGTTGAGTTTAGTCAACCGCCAGCCGTGACCCCAACCGCGTTGCCAGCACGCGGGTCGGATTACAACAACGGCCGGGCAATTCTGGCAAGACCCGGCCGCTATCGTTAGAAAACTGATTAATACTGGTTATCGCGCCTTCAGGATTGGATTCGCGCCTGCACCAGCGCCAGTACCCGCCGTAAGACTTCCTCTATATCGACCCCAGTACTATCGAGCTCAACCGCGTCCTCAGCGGGAGCCAGGGGAGAGGCCTTTCGGTTCATATCCTGTGCATCACGGGCACGGATGTCCTCCAGCAGGTCGCGGAGGCTAACAGAAACCCCCTTCTCCCGCAACTGCGCCTCGCGCCTTCTGGCGCGCTCCTCAGCGCTGGCAGTCAGAAACACCTTGACCGGGGCATCGGGAAATACCGTTGTCCCCATATCGCGACCATCGGCCACCAAGCCTGGCGCCATACGAAAGTCCCTCTGACGTTGCAGCAGCGCCGCACGCACTCCAGGAATTGCAGCCACCGATGAGGCGGCCATACTCACCCTCTCCATACGAATGTCATCTGTAACTTCACGCCCCTCAAGCACCACACGCAACTGCCCCCCGTTAACCGCAAAGTGAACATCCAGGGACTTCGCCACCTGAGTGAGCGCCTCCTCATCCGACAGATCCACCGACTTATCCAGAGCAGCCAGGGCCGCAGCCCGATACAACGCACCGGAGTCAAGCAGGATAAAGCCTAAACGGTCCGCCAGAAGCTTGGCGATAGTGCCTTTGCCGGAACCACTCGGGCCATCAATTGTAACCACTGGGGGCAGCTTGTTCTTATCACTCATATCGTTCTTTACAACTCTACTTCTCAATTAGCCGCGCAAACCAGTAGCGCCAACCTTCATACCGCACCTGGCCATTAGGCCAGTTGTAGCTTCAAGCCAACACCAGTCGCCAGCTCGGCAAAGTTCGGGAAGGAGGTCGCCACGTTGGCGCAATGAAGGATGCGAATTGTATCCTTTGCACGCAACGATGCCACCGAAAATGCCATGGCAATACGGTGATCACCAAGACTGTCGACGGTTCCACCAGAGAATACGGCCTCCTCCTGAGCCCCCTGAATGACAATGCCATCGGGCGTTGTCCTAACCTCCGCCCCCAGCGCAGCCAATCCATTTGCCATTGCCTGGATACGATCGCTCTCTTTAACTCGCAGCTCCTCGGCTCCTGTCAGCACCGTTTCCCCCTCTGCACAGGCAGCAGCAATAAACAGCGCCGGGAATTCATCTATTGCCAGGGGCACCTGATCCTCAGGAATACGAATGCCCTTCAGAGGTGTATAGCGAACCGAAATATCCGCGACCGGCTCACCTCCCACCTCGCGAATATTCACCAGCTCAATATCGGCTCCCATAGCCCTCAAGATGTTAATCACACCGTCCCGAGTTGGGTTGATTCCCACATGCTCCAGAAGAATATCCGAACCAGGGGAAATGGCTGCCGCCACCATAAAGAAGGCTGCTGAAGAGATATCGGCTGGTACGTCAATATGACAGGCCTTAAGTGCACCGCCTCCACCTAGCGTTGCCTGCGCCCCATTACGCTCCACGGAATATCCAAACCCTTGCAACATTCGCTCGGTGTGGTCGCGAGTGGGCGCCGGCTCCACAGTGGACGTCTCGCCATCGGCATAAAGACCGGCGAGCAGCACCGCAGATTTCACCTGTGCACTGGCCATCGGCAAGGGGTAATGAATCCCCCTAAGTTGACTACCCCCTTTGATAAGAAGAGGCGGCCGACCCTCGGGCCCAGTTTCAATGATCGCCCCCATATCACGTAGCGGATTGGCAACCCTGTTCATAGGTCGCTTGGACAGGGACTCGTCACCAGTTAGCGTCACATCGAAATCCTGCCCTGCGAGCAAGCCCGCCAACAGGCGCATGGAAGTACCGGAATTCCCCAGGTACAGCGATCCCGGCGGCGCCTTCAAACCTCGCAGCCCCACTCCGTGAATAGTGACCCGACCATCGTACGGCCCTTCAATCACCACTCCCATATCGCGAAAAGCCTGCAGGGTTGCCAAGGCATCTTCACCCTCAAGAAAACCCTCCACCTCTGTAAGGCCCTCGGCCAAAGAGCCCAGCATTATGGAGCGGTGTGACATGGATTTATCTCCAGGCACCCGCAAACGGCCACTGACAGCTCCACTGGGCTGCGCGATAAAAGTAATTTCCTGTGCTTGCATAGAATCTGAGTACGCTTGTTTCGCCAACATTTTTGTGAAGTGGTCCCGAGCCGCCTTGGCGCGGGTAAATACACCCATAAGCGCCGCACTGTCGCCAGAGGCGATGGCACCACGCAGGGAGGAGAGATTGAGACTGTAGAGATCGATTGCCTTTAAAATGGCATCCCGGTTGGCAAGCATAATGTCACGCCACATCACCGGGTCACTGGAAGCAATACGGGTAAAATCACGGAAGCCGCCGGCAGCGTAGCGGAAGATATTTTCATTTTCCGCATCGTGGGCGAGGGTGTCCACGAGGCTAAAGGCAATGACATGGGGTAAGTGGCTAGTTGCCGCCAGCACCTCGTCATGCTCCGCCACGGGCATTTTCAGCACCTCGGCACCCGCAGCCTGCCATGCCTGCTCCACGCGCCGCAAATGATCATCACCGGTATTTGGGAGTGGGGTCAAGATAATGCGGTGATCGCAATAGAGGTCATCCCGTGCCGCCGTCACACCACTCTTTTCAGAACCCGCAATAGGGTGGCCAGGCACCAGGAAGCCAGGCACACAACCCCACACCCTTTCTGCCGCCCTGACCACACTGCCCTTCACACTGGCACCATCAGTGATCGTAACACCAGCTGGCATATACTCTTTGATCTGAGAAAACACGGATTCAACGGCGAGCGTAGGCACAGCCACGAAAACCAGATCACCCGGTTCCAGTTGCGGCAATATTTCCTTAAGGCGTGTACTGGCCCGATCGACTATGCCAAGCCTCACGGCGTCCTCACAGGTGCTCTCCTCAAGCGCGACGCCGATCACCTCGCGACAGACACTTGCGGCTTTTAAGGCAAGTGCAAAACTGCCGCCAATAAGGCCGACCCCGACAACCACAAGTCGACCAATTTGCGCTTTCCCCATCACAGCACACCACGGGGATAAGAGCCGAGCACTTTCAAGTCTGAAGCACAGGCGCCAATTTCTTTTAACGCCTCAGCAATTCCGCTGGTGTCACGATGCCCTTTAAAGTCGATAAAGAACACATAGGTCCAATTACCAGATTGGGATGGGCGGGTCTCAACCCGAGTAAGATCGATATTGTAGCGACGGAATGGCTCCAGCAAGTCGTGCAGAGCGCCCGGCTCATTTCGCATGGAGACCATCAAGGAGGTTTTATCATCACCGCTGGAGGGGACTTGCTGCGTACCGATAATCAAAAAACGCGTAGAATTGTCAGGACGATCCTCAATTTTCTCTGACAACACCTTCAACCCATAGAGCTCTGCCGCCATATCACCGGCAATCGCCGCAGCATTCCATTCACCTTTAACTCGTTTGGCTGCATCGGCATTACTGGAAACCGCTACCCGCTCCACATTGGGATAATGGGCATCCAACCACTTGCGACACTGTGCCAAGCTTTGCGCATGGGAATAAATGCGCGTAATGGATTTCGGACGGGTTACGTCTGAAATCATCAGGTGGTGATGGATACGCAACTCCACCTCACCACAGATACTCAGGTTGGAATTCATAAAGTTATCCAGGGTGTGATTGATCACCCCCTCGGTGGAGTTCTCCACTGGCACAACGCCGTAATTTACAGCGCCAGCCTCCACTTCACGGAATACTTCATCAATTGCCGCAAGCGGACGACTCTGGGCGGAATTACCGAAGTGCTTCAAGGTAGCCTGCTGTGTAAAGGTACCCTCAGGCCCCAGGTAAGCCACTTTAACCGGCTCCTCAAGGGCGAGGCAGGCGGACATAATCTCGCGAAACAGCCTCGCCATTTCCTCATCGGTTAAAGGGCCCGAGTTGCGCTCCATAGCCCGACGCAATACCTGGGCCTCACGCTCAGGCCGGTAGTAAAGGGCATCTTCACCAGTTGCCTTTTTCACTTCGGCAACCTCCAGGGCACAGCCGGCACGCTCGCTGATCAAGCGGGCAATCTCGCCATCGATTCTGTCAATTCGATTGCGCAGCTCCAGCAGGTGCTGGTCGCCACTTACAGTTTCCTCTGTCATTTGCCTATCTACTTTGTTTAGATGTCATCAATATTTAATGGGCCACTCAAGCTCGGCGTGCCTCGAAATCTGCCATAAACTTCACAAGTGCCTCCACTGCCTCCAATGGCACAGCGTTGTACAACGACGCCCGCATACCACCCACAGAGCGATGCCCCTTCAGATTCAACAGCCCGACTTCCTTAGCTTCCGCCAAGAACTGCTTATCCAAACTGTCATCAGCCAACACGAAAGGAACATTCATTCGAGAGCGGCTACCCTTCTCCACCGGGCTGGAGAAGAAATCACTGCTATCCAGATAGCGGTACAGCAGAGCGGATTTTTGTTCTGCCTGCTTTGCCATCGCCTCAACACCGCCCTGCGCCTTGAGCCACTGGAAAACCAACCCAGACAAATACCAGGCAAAAGTCGGTGGCGTGTTGTCCATAGAGTCCGCATCAGCCGCCACTTTCCAGCTCAGGCTGCGAGGGATATTTTCCATTGATCTATCCAGCAAATCCTCACGAACCAGGGCAACGGCGATACCTGAGGGGCCGATATTTTTCTGCGCACCGGCATAAATCACCCCAAATTTTTCCACCGGAAGCGGATGCGAAAGAATAGTCGAGGACATGTCCGCGACCAGCGGACAATCCACCTCCGGCACATAATCAAACTCGACACCGCTAATAGTTTCATTGGGGGTATAGTGTAGGTAAGCCGCATCCGGGCTTTGCCGCCAGCTATCTGCAGACGGGGCATAGCTAAAATTTCGGTCCTCACTGGAAGCAACCACGTTCACTTGGCCGTAGCGCCGGGCCTCCTTAATTGCTTTGGCAGCCCAGTGGCCCGAGTGGATAAAATCAGCTTTCTTGGAGCCAGCCCCAAAGAGATTCCAGGGCACCGCACTAAATTGTCCAGTAGCTCCGCCCTGAAGAAATAGCACCTTGTAATTGTCCGGTATCTTGAGCAGATCACGCAGATCCCGTTCAGCTCGTTCAGCTACCTCCATAAATTCTGGCGAACGGTGACTGATTTCCATCACTGAACAGCCGAGGCCGCGCCAATCGAGCAACTCCTGTTGTGCCTGCCGCAGTACCGGTTCCGGCAGCGCGGCGGGACCCGCGCAGAAATTAAACTTCCTCATGACCTGATTTCCAAAAACTAAAAATGGTTTCAATTACAACTAGATATGCGGACGCAAAAACTGCGTTTCAGGGAGACAGCTATCACGCTTTCAGACTTTTTTTAGGCTACCTAAGGCAAGAAAGGCCGCGATAATCGCAGCCTTTTATGATGGTAACGGGGTGGGTCACTCCGCCCCACCACTCTCGTCAACTTCACCCTCGGCCTCCTCAATGCGCCCCAGGCCGACAAGCTTCTCGCCACTCTTTAAGCGAATTACCCGCACCCCCTGGGTATTTCGCCCAAGAACGGATACTTCATCGACACGGGTGCGCACCAAAGTTCCCTGGTCAGAGATCAACATCATCTCTTCTCCCGGGTGTACTTGGCAGGCACCTACGAGAGCGCCATTCCGCTCGCTCTCGGCAATCGCAATTACCCCTTGAGTACCGCGCCCCTTGGTCGGGAATTCGCTTATGGCGGTGCGTTTTCCGTAACCATTCTCGGTGGCCATCATGACGGAACCACCTTCTTCAGGAATAACCATGGCAATCACCTGTTTCCCCTCTTGCATACGGATACCCCGTACTCCGCGGGAAACACGCCCCATAGAGCGGACATTAGATTCGGAGAATCGGGCAGCTTTACCGGCACTCGTCAACAGCAGCACGTCGCGCTCGCCATCGGTAACCGCAGTAGCCACCAAGCGATCTCCCTCTTCCAGTTCAATCGCACGCAATCCAACACTGCGCGGGCGAGCGAAGGCAGTAAGAGGTGTCTTTTTCACAGTGCCATTAGCGGTAGCGAAGAAGATAAAGTGGTCCTCGTCATACTCGGACACCGGCATCAGGCTACTGATGCGCTCACCCTCTTCCAAGGGCAGCATATTGACCACCGGGCGCCCACGAGAGGCGCGGCCAGCAGTCGGCACCTCATAAACCTTGAGCCAATAAACCTTACCCTTGTTGGAGAAGCACAGGATGGTGTCGTGGGAATTGGCAATCAGCAGGTGTTCGACAAAATCCTCGTCTTTTACCTGAGTTGCGGACTTGCCCATGCCACCACGGCGCTGGGCCTGGTAATCGGTCAAGGGCTGGCTCTTGGCATAGCCACCATGGGAGATGGTTACCACTTTATCTTCTGGAGTGATCAGGTCTTCAACCGTCAGGTCCTGGCGGGAAGCAACAATATCGGTACGGCGCTCATCACCGAAGTCTTTTGACAGCTGCTCCAACTCCTCGCGAATCACTTCCATCAGGCGCTCGAAGCTGCCGAGGATATGCAGATATTCAGCAATCTGCTCCAACCGGTCCTGGTATTCTGCCAGTAGCTTGTCGTGCTCCATACCGGTCAGGCGATGCAAGCGCAGCTCGAGGATGGCCTGGGCTTGGGCCGGCGATAAGTAGTAGGCATTGTCACGGAGACCAAATTCTTTCGGCAGGTCGTCCGGGCGGCAGGCATCTGCGCCGGCGCGCTCCAGGAACTGCTGCACATTGCCCACTGGCCAGCCCTTGGCCAACAACGCCTCACGAGCATCTGCCGGAGTAGCGGAAGATTTGATCAGCTCGATGACCGGATCGATATTGGCAATGGCAATCGCCAGACCTTCCAGGATATGGCCGCGTTCACGCGCTTTACGCAGCAGGTAAACCGTACGACGGGTAACCACTTCCTGACGGTGGCGAACGAAGTGCTCAAGCAGCTCTTTGAGATTCAATACCTTGGGCTGACCATCGACCAGGGCCACCATATTGATACCGAAGACACTTTCCAACTGAGTCTGGGAATAGAGGTTGTTCAGAACCACATCGCCCAACTCACCGCGCTTCAGCTCGATCACTACGCGCAAGCCGTCTTTATCGGATTCATCGCGCAGCTCAGAGATACCCTCGATCTTTTTCTCTTTCACCAGCTCGGCAATACGCTCAATTAGGCGCGCCTTATTTAACTGGAAGGGGATCTCAGTAACGATGATCGTTTCGCGATTGGTCTTGTCATCGCGGATGACATCCGCCTTGGCGCGCACATAGATGCGTCCACGGCCAGTGCGGTAGGCCATCAGGATACCGGCGCGGCCATTAATGGTTGCTCCAGTGGGGAAGTCCGGCCCGGGGATATACTCCATCAGGTCGTCGACTGTCAGCTCGGGATTATTGATCAATGCCAAACAGGCTTTGATCACCTCACCCAGGTTATGGGGAGGGATATTCGTGGCCATGCCCACCGCAATACCGGAGGAACCGTTGACCAGGAGGTTCGGCACACGCGAAGGCAAAACCTCCGGCATTTGCTCGGAGCCATCGTAATTGTCGACAAAATTAACGGTTTCTTTATCGAGATCAGACAGCAGCTCATGGGCCAGCTTGTCCATACGGATCTCGGTGTATCGCATGGCAGCAGGGCTGTCACCATCGATAGAACCGAAGTTACCCTGGCCATCTACCAAGGTGTAACGCATAGAAAACGGCTGCGCCATACGCACAATAGTGTCGTAGACCGCAGTGTCTCCGTGTGGGTGATATTTACCGATTACGTCACCAACGACACGCGCTGATTTCTTGTAAGGTTTATTCCAGTCGTTTTTAAGCTCGCTCATCGCGTAGAGCACGCGGCGGTGTACCGGCTTGAGGCCATCGCGTACATCCGGCAGTGCGCGTCCGACTATCACACTCATGGCGTAGTCGAGATAAGACTGCTTGAGTTCTTCTTCGATATTAATCGGAGAGATTTCTTTGGCTAATTCGCCCATGGCTTACGGCGTTCCTTTTATAGCGCGGGCATGTGTACTGAGCCCGGATAAGCGGGCGATTCTAGCATAGTTTGACGCCGTTGGAGGGGCACGGCCAAAAGGCGATAAGCCTGTTCCGGGCCCCGGTTGCTGCAATTGTGCTCTACCGCTAAAGTTAAACCCACTTTAACCGCTGCCACTAAGCGCCCATGCCCCAACTCGTAGACACACTGATTCACGCACGCTGGATTATTCCAGTGATTCCCGAGCAAAAAGTGTACGAAAATTGCTCCCTAGCCATTGCTCAAGGGTGTATTATCGCACTATTGCCCTCCACTGAAGCCAAAGCACGCTTCAAAGCAGGGCAGGAAATTAGCCTCGACCAGCACGCGCTGATTCCCGGCCTGATCAACACCCACAACCACGCCCCCATGACCCTGTTGCGCGGCTACGCTGATGACTGCCCCCTCAAGGAGCGGCTGGAGCAGCATATTTGGCCAGCAGAACAGCGCTGGGTCGGTCCGGAATTCGTTGCAGATGGGAGTCGTCATGCGATTGCCGAGATGCTGAGATCCGGCACAACCACTTTTTCCGATCAATATTTCTTTCCCGAGGCAGTTGCTATCGCAGCACGCGAGAGTGGCATCCGGGCCCATATCGCATTTCCCGTATTGGATGCACCAACTCCATGGAGCCGCCACAGCGAAGAAGCACTTCACAAAGGACTCGCTCTGCGTGACGATTATCGAGCCCATGAGCGTATCGAAGTAGTATTCGCCCCGCATGCCCCCTACACGGTGGGAGACCAGACCCTGGAAAAAATTGCTGTATGCTCCGCAGAGGCCCAGGTCCCGGTGCAAATACACCTGCACGAGACTTATCATGAGGTAGAAACCGCTCTTGAGATAAGTGGAGAGCGCCCTACGGAGCGACTATTACGCCTTGGCCTGATGGGGCCACAAACTCTCTGCGTACACATGGTTGCAACAAATGAGAGGGATATCGAGTTGCTGGGCACGAGCGGCGCTCATGTTGCACACTGCCCCTCCTCCAACCTGAAATTGGCATCGGGTTTCTGTCCCACGACCGAGATGCTCGATGCCGGCATCAATGTTTCGCTCGGTACCGACGGCGCCGCAAGCAATAACAGCCAGGATCTATTTTCCGAAGCGAATACCGCCGCTTTATTGGCGAAAGCTGTCAGCGGTCGAGCCACCGCATTGCCCGCCCACCAAGCCCTAGCCATGGCCACTATCAACGGCGCCCGCGCTCTGGGGATCGAGGATATTACTGGAAGCCTTGAGGTTGGTAAGAGCGCCGATATTACCGCCATCAATCTTGGCGACCTGGAACAACAGCCGATGCATGATCCGATATCACAGCTCATTTATACTGGCGGAGGCCACAATGTGAGCGATGTCTGGGTGGCCGGCAGACAGCTCTTAAAACAGCGCCAACTTCAAACATTGAATGAAACCGAGGTAATCCAGCGAGCAAAACTGTGGCGTGATAGAATCGCCGGCCATTCGCACTAGGCGCGAATTGATCCAAGTGATTCAACAACCGGTGTTTGCCGGCTACTAGCGACGGAGTTTGCAGAGAAGTTCATGAGTAACGTAGATCCCGCAGAAATCGCCAAGTTCGAACAGCTCGCCAGCCGCTGGTGGGATAGAGAAGGCGAATTTAAACCGCTGCATGAAATCAACCCACTACGTGCCAACTATATCGATGGGCACGCATCAGTGGCGGGCAAGAGACTGCTGGATGTCGGTTGTGGCGGGGGCATCCTGGCGGAGGCTATGGCGCAAAGGGGCGCGGAAGTTACAGGTATTGATTTGGGGGAGGCGCCGCTTAACGTCGCCAAACTGCATGCTTTGGAGAGCGGTATCAATGTAGATTACCGCCTTACGGCCGTTGAGGATCTGTCGGAAGAAATGCCTGGCAGCTTTGATATCGTTACCTGCCTGGAAATGCTGGAACATGTACCCGACCCTTCATCGGTTATCCGCGCCTGCGCAAAGCTGGTTAGGCCCGGCGGCCACCTATTCTTCTCAACAATTAATCGCACAGCCAAAGGCTGGCTGTTTGCGGTGGTGGGTGCAGAATATATTCTAGGCTTACTACCCAAAGGCACTCATGAATACGGCAAATTCATTCGCCCCTCAGAGATGGGGGCCTGGCTACGAGAAACTGATTTGGAGCTGCGTGATATCACCGGCATGACCTATAACCCGGTAACTCGCTCATATAAGCTCAACCCTCGCGATGTTGATGTTAACTACCTGATGTATGCCGGCAAACCCGAATAAGCGGACGATAAAATGAAAGCTGTTTTATTTGACCTGGATGGTACACTCCTTGATACCGCACCGGATTTTATTGTGGTACTCAACCAGCTGCGACACCAGGAACAACTGCCACCGCTCCCAGATGAAACGATTCGCGGTACCGTATCCAATGGTTCCCGAGCATTGGTTACATTGGGGTTTGGCAAAGAAGAAAGCGATCCTGAATTTGGCAGCCTGTTACAGCGTCTACTGGACCTGTATCTCGCCCACCTTGCAGAACTAACTGTACCTTTTCCCGGCATAGAGGCCCTGCTGGATACACTCGAGGAAAACAGCATACCCTGGGGTATTGTGACCAATAAACCTGAGGCATTTACGGTGCCGCTTATGCAGGCATTTGAGCACCTGCCTCCTGCAGCTGCTGTGATATGTCCTGATCATGTAAGCAAATCAAAGCCTGACCCAGAGCCAATTTTCCTTGCCTGCAGCCAGATCGGCTGCGACCCGTCCGATGCCGTCTATATCGGTGACCACAAGCGTGACATTATTGCCGGGCAGCGTGCCGGGATGCCAACGATCGCCTGCAGCTATGGTTACATCGATGCATCAGACAACCCTGCGAGTTGGGGCGCGGATCACCTGGTCAGCTCCGTAGACGAGATATGGCCACTGCTGCAGCAACATTATATTTAACTTTCAAAGTAGTGCCCTGCTCTGATGCCGGGCGACAGTATCAGGATTTTTCATGTCAGAATTTGTCGGCGATTATGTAGCGCCAAACAATCTCCTCAAAGACAAAATTATTCTCGTTACCGGTGCGGGGGATGGCATCGGCAAAACTGCAGCCAAGACCTTTGCCGCCCACGGAGCTACCCTAGTCCTATTGGGACGAACTACGCCGAAGCTTGAAATGGTTTATGACGAGATCGAAGCCGCTGGCGGACCCCAACCGGCCATATTTCCTATGGACCTTAGCAAGGCCAGCATAGAAAACTTCGAAAACCTTGCCGAGGCCATCGATCAGGAGTTCGGCCGTCTCGATGGACTCCTCCACAATGCCAGCCTTCTGGGGCAACGCACTCCATTGGCAAATTATAATTTTGCTACCTGGCAGGAGGTTATGCAGGTAAATGTCAATGCAGCATTTGGCCTAACCAAATCTTTACTGCCCCTACTGGAAAAGTCGGAAGCAGGTTCGATTGTATTCACTAGCTCCAGCGTCGGTCTAAAAGGAAGGGCTTACTGGGGTGCCTACTCAGTATCAAAGTTTGCCACCGAAGGATTGATGCAAGTGTTAGCGGATGAATTGGATGGCGTATCGAATATCCGAGTAAACAGCCTTAACCCCGGCGCCACCCGCACTTCCATGCGCGCTACCGCCTATCCAGCCGAAAACCCACAGACAGTGGTAGCGGCAGAGGACATTATGCCCACCTATTTATATCTAATGGGGGAAAAAAGCCGAGAGCACAGTGGCAAGCACTTTAGTGCACAGAAGCGCTAAACCTTCAAGGCAGGCAATAAGAAACCGGGCTTAGCCCGGTTTCTTATTGCCTGCTCTATTGTCAAATTCAGCCCTGATACTTTCCAAAAGACTTCTTGCTCGACTTCCCATCCTTGGTCGCCTCAACATCATGTGGCATATGTTCCGGCACATCCGCAAAAATATCCCCTTCGAATTCCATCATCTCACCACCTTCGTGCATATCAGCCCCTTCACCACTCTGATCGCTGTTACCGAAGAGGTTTTGCTGGGCTACCTGCCCGTCCTGGGATTGACTGGCTATCACACCCGCCGCGTAAGCAACTGCTGTCTCCGAGTGCAAGAGCCGCGCGCCCTCTAAGCCAAGATAACCTGCAACTACGGTAAGCAATACTGCGGGAGTTATAAAACCTTTCATTTTCCACCCCTGGATAGCTTTAATTTACAATCTATTTCCAACCAATCAATAAGAGACCAAATCAGGTCTGGGGCAAATACTAACCTGAACAAGCAGTCAGGCTTATATTCGCAAGTCAAGCCAATTTCTTATGAAGTCTATTTTTCCATGTCAGTTCCAGCAAAAGCGTGAAAGGCCGCACAAATTTAATTGTCCAACCCCACCGACTGGGGCAGAATAAAGCCAACAAATAGCAATAGCGTAAATAAAAAGATGATGAAAGCTGTTTTTACAATTTATCTACTCGCCCTAATGGCCCCCGGAGTCTACGCTGACTCCATCAGCACGCAACTCAAAGTATGCGCCCAACTAACAGCAAACAAAGACAGACTGGTATGCTATGACAAACTCAGCAGCTCCCTGAAACAACGCTCGGAACAAGATTTTGGCCAAGAGCAGAAATTTATTTCAGAAGCACCTGATTCCATTGAGGCCAGAATTCAGAAAATACAAAAAGGGGCCTACGACAAGAACATAATTACTTTGGAGAATGGCCAAGTCTGGAAACAAAATGATAGCTCTCGCGCACACTGGAAGTCTGGAGATCTGGTCATTGTAGAGCGCGCTCTATTCGGCTCCTTTTTCATGAAGACTGTAAATGGCGGTCGAAAAATGCGAGTAAAGCGGCTGAAATAAATACGCATATTGTTATCGGGGCAGCATCAATAAGGAATGCATGCCCTACCCCATATAGCTTCCACCTACCCCTGCTTACCAATCAGCACCTACTAGTCACTTATTAGGAAGGCACAATAATCAACTTTCATCTACTGTTAAGGTTAAATGGGCGCCAAAGGCTGCCCGGAGAGACCAAACAGTACATATCGTTCACGCAGTCAACAGAAGGTTTAAGCACTTGTCCCGAGAAAATATTTACTCAAGGGATGAAGACTGGCTGAAGGATACAGACAACGCCCTCTCCGATTCCTGCTCCAGTGCAGACGATCGTGGCCAGGATGCAGATCCTGAGCCCGATATCGAAGAGATCCATTCAGTTGGGGAGTCACTCACCGAGAGTGGTACCACTCCCATGCAGAGCTACCTGAAACATCTATACAGACTGGAGCTACTCACCCCCGAGGAGGAGCACAGTACCACCTGCTTGCTCAGAGACCTGGAAGACAAGCTAATAGAAATATTGCAGCAATACGGCACGGAACTTGTGCAATTGCGCAGCGAGGGTGTTGAACAGCGGGGCAGCACCGGAGCTTATGACCACGGCCTCATCATCGGACATACTGAGGCACTACTGGTACTTGATCAACTAGCGCCTCGGGAGCGCAGCAGGCTCACCGGGGTATTGAAGCGCTTCCAAAGACAACGCAAAAAGCTTATCCAATGCAACCTGCGCTTGGTTATCGCTATCGCCAAACGTTTCCGTAATCCTTCGGTGCCCTTTATCGACCTAATCCAAGAAGGCAACGTCGGGTTAATGAAAGCCATAGAGCGCTTCAAGCCACAAATGGGTTACCGCTTCTCCACCTATGCTTACTGGTGGATCCAACAGGAAATCCAACTGGCTCTGCGCCGCAATGAGGATCTGGTACGTCAGCCCGCTAACGTTCAGGACGACTTGCGTGCAATTTACCGAGCGATTGGTGAAGTCCGCGCTCAAGGGCTCCCCGCATCCGATGAGAACCTTGCCAAACAGACTGGCTTGGATCTGGAGCGCATCCAAAGCCTGCTAAAGCTACCAGGACCCACTGGCTCTTTGGATGACCCGGTTGCAGATGACCAAAGCAGTACCCGACTCGACTACGCACCCGCCGACGAGCTCTATAACACCGATGAGCTGGTAACCAATCAGGAACTGGCGGAACGCTTGCGCGAAGCTGTTGAGCGGCTGCCAGCGCGACAAAGAACTGTTTTGAATCTCCGCTACGGATTGGCATCCGACAAGGATTGCTCTTTCCGCGTCATTGGCGAGCAGCTGGGTCTCAGCCAGGAGCGCGCACGCCAACTGCACTCCGACGCGCTTCGCCAGTTGAAGCGGCAATGGCGCTAATCAAAAAGAGCCTGTTGGTGACGGTTCATGGTAAATACGCTTGCCATCAACAATTTTCTCACTAGCCTTAAAGGCAGCTTTATTATTTGCGATTAGAACGGAAGCTATGGGTATATCAGTTGCCTCAAACGCAAGGAACAACTACTCGACGTGCTGTGCATTTTTGTTGATCTATGGATTGTTAAATTCCCCTCTGCTTCTTGCAGAGTCAGAGTTTGTTGTAAGCGCCGGCAAAGGCTTAAATAATACGTTGATGCAACGACGCTCTATTTCTGCAGCAAAAATGGGGGGGCTAAACTACTCCTACCTTCTCACTTCTTCCGCCAGCAACAGCAATTTCTGGCAGTGGTGGGGACAAGGCAGTTACTCTCATATGTACCTCGAACACCGAGATCAGAAGCAGCGACAGAATATTATCGAAATTAAGCCTGTTTTACGCTGGTATCCACGCCATGAGCCCAGTGGCGGCTTCGGTGAAGCCGGAGTAGGTGCGGCCTATTTAAGCCGTAGAGAATTTGGCGATATTCGATTGAGCACAAATTTGAACTTTGCCCTGCATTTCGCTTTGGGATACCGCTTCTCCAGCGGTCATACACTTTCACTACGCTACAGCCACTTCTCCAATGCCAATACCAACATCCCCAATCCCGGATTTGATTTCGCCTCACTTAACGGTCATTTTTACTTTTAAGCTGGAGGAATAATATAAAATCAAAATGTCCCCCACTAGCTGCGATCCACTTGAGAGGGAGCATGCAACTCCCAATACAGATTCAGTGTTTTTCGCACAATATCTGTATGGAAAAAGCTGTGAAGTTCCACTTTCGAGGCCTTATTCATTAACCCCAAGGCCACATCAGCCAGAGCTTCCAGATTCCCCCTCTCAATCAATCCCTGCGGAAAACAATGCTTGACCACCTCTCCCGCACAGCTGTCTTTATAGGCGATTACTGGGCAGCCCATTGCCAATGCCGCCATGGCATTTTTCCCGCAGGGGTCCCGAGGGCCGGCAAGGCTAAAAAACAATTGAGAAGAAGCATAAAGTTCACGCATATCCTGCCGCGCTCCAAGGAATAGTACTTTTCCATCGAGCCCCAGTCTCTGAGCTAACTGTTCAAGCTTGCGAAGACTGCGCAAATCATCTTCTTGCGGTGTCCCAACTACCAGTCCCTGGATATCTTCACGGCTGAGAATGGCTTTAGAGAGCGATCGCAAAAAAACCTCCAGCTCTCCTTCTGGAGACAAGGCACCGGTATACAGCCACCAGTTTTTCCCTTCCAACTGCGGATAGTCGTTGAGAAGCCGCAATTGCCACTGACCGGAAACCGGCTTACTTCTATCGAACTCTCTGTGACTAACTCCCCGGTGGATAACTCGAACCTGCTGTACACCGTAACGTTCATTTAAGTAATCCGCCACGCACTGTGACGAAGCAATTACACTGTCCCCTGCAACCAGAGCGGCATTCCCTCGACTGGGGGGATAACAATGATCGACCTGGGTGACCAAACGGGGGCGGGCTTCCTTGGGCATCTTTCTCCAGGCGCGCCAGACCAATAAAGCGGGCAATCGACCGTGCACATGAATCACATCCGCCTGCAGTTCCTCCAGAGCACTACGCAGGCGACGCACAAGACCCTGGGACCAGACCGGCTTTTTGTGTAAAGGCAGCTGGATGTGCTCAATACCATGCAGTTTAAGGCGCGCAACCAGAGCGCCTCCAGCAGAAATCACTACAGGTTTATGGCCCTGCTGCACCAGCTCCTGTATAAAGTCCAGTGTCGCCTTTCCTGCCCCCCCTGACTCCAGTGCAGACCAAACCTGTACGATTCTCAAAATAATTACCGCGCAAACTGTACAAAATGACCATTTTGACCCTCACCGACCTAATTTCCCAGTAAATCCCTCACAGAGTTACCTCTAAATTACTAAAAAGGGGGGAAGGAAAGAATACACTGCGCTCGGGACCGTATGAGGCGTGGATGCCGATTACGAGCTTACAGGGATATATTCACAGCGAGTCCCGAGCACAGTGTATTCTTTCCTTCTGACCCAGTAGTACCCTCCCCCACAACCCACTTCCCTGTACACCCATGGCCGGTATGAGCAAAGCTCGAGAGCTGATAGTATTTCGTTAGCTTAAATAAGATCAGGGAAAAGCAATGATCCATCGCTACCTATCACAGTCAATCGCCCTTGCTCTCATATTGTTTGTCAGTATTGCTTCCGCAGCCGAGACAGATCAGGGGATCTTCTGGAAAGCAACCAAGGAGAACCACACCGCCTACTTGCTGGGGTCCGTCCACCTGGCAACTGAGGATTTCTATCCATTACGCCCCCAAATTGAGCATGCTTATAAAAGCAGTGATGCGGTTGCTGTCGAGGCCGATATCCTCGCCGCCGAAGGCGACATGTTACTGCAGCAAAAAATCATGATGGAGTCCGTCTATCAGGGCGACCGTAATCTGCGTGATGAGCTGCCACCAGAGCTGTATAAACAGCTGCAGGGATGGATGAAAAAGCACAACATGCCAGAGGCGATGTTTATCCGTCAGCGCCCGGCTATCGCCATGATTTCGATGAGCATGATTGAGATGCAGGCCTACGGTCTCAACCCAGAGCTAGGTATAGACCGTCACTTTCTGAAGAAAGCCAAGAAAGATGACAAGCCGGTAATAGAACTCGAAGGGGTATTACAGCAATTCCAGATGCTGAACGGCCTGGAAAATCCGGCCCTACTGCTACAGCAAACCCTGGAGCAACTCGAGGAGATTTCCAGCTTCCTACCCAAGCTTACCAAAGCCTGGAAAGCGGGCGATGAAGCAACCCTGAACCGCCTGATCATTCTCGATGGTCTAAAGGAGAATCCCGAATACAAACCGCTGTATGACAAGCTGTTTTTCCATCGCAACGAAAATATGGCCAACCGAATTACTCGGAAGGCGCCAAATTACCAATCCCTGTTCGTTATTGTCGGCGCCGGGCATCTGGTAGGCGAAGGCAGTATTGTGGAACTACTGAAAAAAAGTGGGTACACATTGGAGCGTATCTAATGCCAACCTATACTCCATCGAACGGTATATTAGTTTAAACGGCGCCTTTGCCCCTAGCTATAGATATCCGAATCGCCGGCTCCCGCCGGCGATTCCTCGCAACTTTGGAACTGCATTTCAAATAGCCTGGCACACTGCCCACCTCCAAGACGGCTAGACCTCTGGCCCCATTTTATTATTTCCGGTCCACGCAAAAGTACAGGAAAAACTGTACCCACCCCCAACATAACTTGTTAATCCACACTTGCTAAACTAAAAAGCACGCGCCCTGATAGTAATAGCTTTGACATGGACTGTCATATGAAACGCTATAGAATGTATTGCGCCTTAATCTGCATTTTTCTACCCCCCCTTACTTTGGCTGACGAAGCCGAAACCAAAGGGGGGCTCAAAATTGTCTCCGACGACGGAAATTTTTCAGCGGAACTTGGAGGCCGCATTCATTTTGACACCTACTTCTTTGATAAAGATGACACCTATTATTACCAGACCTTCTCTAATGATGATGATCGCAAGGAAGTGGTAAATACCACGGACTTTCGCCGGGTACGCCTGGCAATGAAGGGAAAGTTGTGGAAGTGGAAATATAAACTGGAACGGGACTTCGCTTTCTCTGGCACCGGTGGTCTCAGAGATGTCTATTTAGGCACAGAAATTTTTAATGGTGACCTTCTCATAGGGAACTATAAACCCAGACGCTCTATCGGTGAACTGACCAGCTCCAACGAAACCACCATGATGGAGCGCGCCTTCGCGACCGAATCCGGCATTTACGACGGGCGTGGACGGCAACAGGGAATAGGCTGGAATACCTATTGGTGTTGTCATACTTTTGGCATCAATCTTTTTAACTTGCGCGATCCAGGCGATCCACTCAATTCGGGCATTGGCGCCGCAACCAGGTTTACCTGGGCTCCAATTAATGACTACAAAAGCACACTGCACCTCGGTGCCTCGCTCAGTTACGAAGATGCCAATAAGGACACCCCTCCGCGAGAAGCCCTGGTCGAATATGCTGGCCGTCGCGGCCCAGAGCAATTAGTCGCGCTAAGCCCAGGTGGGAGCGATTTCTTTTTTGGAGAGTTTGGCGAGGAAGAGTTTTACCTCGGCAGGCCCGGAGGAGATGTTCTAATCTTTGGACTCGAGCTGGCCGGCACTTATGGGCCCTTCTTTGCCCAATCGGAATATGCCTTCGGCAACTTCTCCGGTGACATATTTCTCTCCGAGTTCACTTTTGAAGAATTCTTTGGAGCCCCCCCCAACTTCTTTTGCGACCCATTTACCGGATGCTTTATTGGCGACCAGAGCGTTCACACCTGGTACATCATGGGCAGCTGGGCAGTTACCGGGCAGCACAAACCCTATGACGAGAAAAATGGGGTTTTCAGATCAATCAGGCCAAATCCGCCTGAGGGCGCATTCGAACTGACCGCCCGCTACGACACCATCGAAAACAGGGATATTCCCGGCATGAAAGTAAGCAACTTTATTTTCGGGTTCAATTATTATTTCAACCCCAAAGTGCGCCTAATGATGAATGTGACCCTGGGGGATAATAATTTTATAGACGACCGGACCAAACAATTCGCCATTCGTATACAGGGGAGCTGGTAAGCAGGAAAGTATACTTGCGAGCAAGCGGCCCCATATAGAAAGAGCCGCCTCCCTTCAAATAACAATTAACCAACTTGCTGGGCATTAGCAGGATCGAACACTTCCACTTCAGAGGCCCGCTCGATATCGCGCACCGGATTTTCGAAGCGAGTGAGAGCCATATCACGCTGTTGCCTGACTTTCTCCAGATTGGCCTCTTTCACGTGGCCATAGCCGCGAATTTCCTCTGGATAGTTGAGTAAATCAATAGCTGCGGTGTGGTTCTGTGCATTCAGCTCACCCACTACCTTATCGACCAACTCCTCATACTCGCTAATTAAGGCACGCTCCATCCTGCGCTCGGCAGTGTAACCAAACACATCCAATACAGTACCGCGCAGGAATTTTAATTTGGCCAGGACACCGAAGGCTTTAAACATCCATCCGCCAAACTTCATTTTGCGTGGGCGCCCCAATATCTTGTCAAAACGCGCTAGCAGGGGCGGGGCCAGGTTGAACTCCAACTCAATTTCCCCGCTGAAATTTTCCTGCAGGGATTGAGTAAAGCGCCCATCGATATACAGGCGCGCCACCTCGTATTCATCTTTATAGGCCAAGAGTTTGGCGTAATTGCGCGCGACAATCTCCGCAAGCTTGAGATTGCCCGGCACTTTAAGAACTTCCGCCGCCTTCACCTTATCCACCAGGTTTTGGTAGCGCTGCGCCAGCTCGATATTCTGGTAACCAGTGAGGTGCTTAACCCGGTGAGCAACCACTTCTTCCAGGCCCTGCGGTAAAGCAACGGGAGCCTGGTCGTGAGCAAGTAGCTTGTTTAAGGCTTTGGAATCAGCAGCGGCAAGGCGACCAGCGGCAAAGCCCTGCAGGTTGCCCTCAACCGCAACACCATTCAGCTCAATAGCCTGTAACAACGACTCCTGAGAAAGCGGCAATAACCCTTTTTGCCAGGCAAAACCCAACATAAAGATATTTGCGGCCAGGGTATCCCCCAGTGCCAACTTGGTGAGCCTATGCGCCTCTACAGACTCCAACTCACAAACAGCATTACTCAAGGTGTCTAATACAGCCTGAGGCGAGTGTGCATCTTCACGACCCAAAACAGTAGCAGCGGTTGGACTCAGATGGGTATTTACCACTGCTCGACTATGGGTTTCATCCAGCTTAGCCAGACAGGCTGCGAGGTTGCCCGCGGCAATCAGGTCACAAGCCATCAGCGCGTCTGCTCGACCATCAGAAATACGAACAGCCTGCAACGCGTCAGGCTTTGCAGCAAAGCGGATATGGGAATAAACCGCCCCGCCCTTTTGCGCAAGGCCAGTCTGATCCAGGGTACTGCAGGCCTTACCTTCAATGTGGGCTGCCATTGCCAGCAAAGCACCGATAGTAACCACTCCGGTTCCACCTACACCGGTTACCAGGAAGTTAAACGGCTCACCCAGGGCGGGTAGTTGCGGTGCAGATAATTTATCCGCCTCAGTGCGTAACACATCGCCAACCCCGGCACCTTTGGCCAGGCGCCCACCTTTCACAGTAACAAACGATGGGCAAAAACCATTGATGCAGGAGAGGTCCTGATTGCAACCAGTCTGGTTTACCCGGCGTTTATCCCCCAGGGCAGTAGCAACTTTTTCTACCGCGATACAGCTGGATTGCTGCACGCAGTCACCACAGCCTTCACACACCAGCTCATTGATAAACGGGCGCCCCTCTGCCTGGGGTAACAGGCCGCGTTTGCGCTTGCGGCGCAGCTCAGTAGCGCAGGTTTGGTCGTAGATAATTACTGTACAACCTTCAACTTCGCGAAGCTCTTCCATAACCGCCGGCATATAATCGCGATGGCGGATCTCCACCTCGGCAGGGAAAGATAGAGCACCCTTATATTTATCCGGGTTATCCATCACCAGTACAACTTTCTGCACCCCCTCAGCCAATACCTGGCGACAGATCATATCCGGTGCCAGCTCTCCGTCATGGGGCTGGCCACCTGTCATAGCGACAGCGTCGTTAAACAGAATCTTGTAGGTGATATTCACCCTGGCTGCGACAGATGCACGAATAGCCAGGATTCCTGAATGGAAATAAGTGCCATCGCCCAGGTTTACGAATACGTGCTTTTCACTGGTGAAGGGCGCCTGGCCTACCCAGTTGACGCCCTCAGCGCCCATCTGAGTAAAGGTAAAAGTCTCCCTATCGAGCCACTGGGCCATATAGTGACAGCCAATTCCCGCGAGAGCACGGCTACCCTCAGGCACTTTAGTTGAGCGGTTATGGGGGCAACCGGCACAGAACATGGGCAAACGTGAAACACTGGAGCCCGCCTGCTGGGAAATTCGCTGGGAAAGGGCATTGAGGCGCATCAGGCGATGGCGACCACGCTCACCCAACTTGTCGTCACCCAACACAAAGCCCAAAACCTGGGCAACAATCGCCGGTGAAAGCTCACCGTAAGCGGGCATCAGTGGCTGGTCATGTTCATCCACCTTACCGAGAATACGCGGGAAATTAGGGTCTTTAACGTGGACGTTATACAGCTCCTCTTTAAGCTGCACTTCCATCAAGCTGCGCTTCTCTTCCAGCACTAGCAGGGTATTCAGGCCTCGAGCAAATTCCTGAATACCAGGTACATCCAGCGGGTAAGTCATGCCCACCTTGAGAATCCGAATTCCAAGCTGCTTAGCCTGGTCTTCATCAATCCCCATATCCTCAAAGGCCTGCATCAGGTCAAGATGGGCCTTGCCGGTCGTGACGATGCCGAGACTGGCCTCGGGGTTTTCCAGTACAACTTTGTTCAGATTATTGGCACGGGCAAAAGCCAACGCTGCTGGACGCTTATAACGCCACAGGCGCTCCTCCTGCTCCAGGGGGTTATCCTGCTTGCGAATATTTAAGCCCCCCTCGGGGCGCTCGATTTCCGGATAGGTGAACTGCACACGCTGCGAGCCCACTTCTACCGTGGCAGAACTGTCCATATTTTCCGCCAGAGTGATCATCGCTACCCAGCAGCCACTGAAGCGGGACAACTCCAAGCCATAGTGACCATAATCCAGTACCTCCTGCACAGTGGCGGGGTTGAGCACTGGAATATGCATATCTACGAAAGCAAATTCAGATTGGCCTGGGTATGAAGATGACTTACAGCCATGGTCGTCGCCAGCCACAATCAAGGCACCACCCTTCGGAGAGGAGCCCGCGGCATTCGCATGGCGGAAAGCATCACAAGAGCGGTCCACACCCGGTGTCTTTCCATACCAAATGCCACAGACGCCATCTACCTCAGCGCCTTCAAACAGACCCACTTGCTGGGAACCCCATACCGCAGTTGCGGCCAGCTCTTCATTTACGCCCGGCTGGAAACGAATATTGTGCTGCCCCAGTAATTTTTTGGCGCGAGAAAGCTGCAAATCATAGCCACCCAGCGGTGAGCCGCGGTAACCAGAAATAAAAGTCGCGGTATTGAGACCGCGGGATTGATCCATACGCATCTGGTCGATCGGCAGGCGCACTAACGCCTGGATGCCAGAGAGAAGCACACGGCCTTTAAGGGTGGTATAGCGATCGTCCAGGGATACTTGCTTCTTTACCTGGTTGTCCGCCGCGCGCTGGGGACTGGTTACGTTATCAGTCATACACCTAACTTCCGGTCGTTTATTCTTCTCGAAACTCGGTTCGAGTTATGAGTCATTATTCTTCCGAATCGCCTCGTATCAGCAGTCGGATGCTGGATTTATGATGGGCCCACAGAGTCCTTTGGCGGGCAATCACAAAAAGCACCCGCCCTGAGACGGATTGGTCAGGTCATACTAGTTCGTTAAGCGCAACAGAGCATTGCTTTATTTACGTAAATGTGCGTAAATTTGTGATAGAAATCTCGATCGATCAAATTTTTATAGGATAGGAGTCTTTATGAAGCGTTCGACAGACCTGGATGATTTTGACCGTAAGATTCTGCGAGCGCTGCAGGAGAACGCCGATTATTCCATGGCGGAGCTAGGAGACAAAGTCGGTCTCTCCCACACCCCCTGCTGGCGCCGTATCAAAAGACTGGAGGCGGAAGGCATTATCCGCGGCCGGGTCACCCTATTGGACCCGCGCAAACTGGACCTAGGCGTCACAGTATACTGCTATGTCACAATCCACAACCATGACGAAGAATCCCTGAACAATTTTGAGTCTGCAGTTCAAGATGTCCAGGAAGTTGTCGAGTGCTATTCAACCAGTGGTGACAAAGACTATGTTCTGCGAGTTGTCGTGGACAGCGTAGAGCATTATGAGCAACTTCTGAAGCGCTCCCTTGTGCATCTGCCCAACGTGGCCTCGGTGAACTCTACTTTTGCCTTAAAACAAGTGAAGTACACCACCCAGTTACCCCTGTGAGGAAGATATAAGTCAGAGCCCCCGCAATCAAGGGGCTCTACCGCCATTCTGGGGCCGCGATGGCAATTGACTTAGCAATTGATCCAATGCCTGCTGCATGGTCAGACCATCGCAGCCCACCGTAATATCCGCATATTCCCGATACAGAGCTTGGCGTTCAGCAAACAGGGCCTCAAAAGTCTGCCCCGGAGCCTTGGCAATCCCACGGCTTTCATAATTGTGAATACGCCGGCGCAACTCCTCAGCAGAGCACTCCAGAAACACGATGGTGCCGAGCTCTTTTAAATTGGCCATACCCTCTTCGCTATAGACAGCGCTGCCGCCGGTGGCGATTACATGGCTGGGCAGATGCGCAGCCGCTATCACCTCCCCCTCAATAGCCCGCAGATTCAAATAACCGCTTTCTGCCATAATCTCCTGCAGGGTTTTTTCCTCCCTGGCTTGGATCAGTACATCGGTATCGACAAAATCCAGGGCCAACTCTTTTGCCAGTAAAACACCCAGGGTACTTTTACCTGCACCTGGCATACCAATCAGAACAATACTTTTTCTTTTTTTCATCAGTTCAAATGTTCGAGAGTAATTCGTGCGTATCTTTTTAATCCCCACGGCGAGGGAAAGCTACAGAGCGCAACCAGCCTAAGAGACTGTTGCCTTTAAGCATCATCTTATCAAGCTCATCCAGATTGTGACTCTGGCGAAAAGCATCGGCAAATAGTGCCTCACGAGTAATCATTCGCCGTTTGGGATTAATACTTTTTACAGGCTTTGCGGGATTACCAGCAACTACAGTATTTGCGGGAATATCCTTGGTAACCACACTACCCGCCCCAACCACCGAATTATCTCCAATACTCACGCCCTTACAAATCGTCGCGCTATCGCCAATCCAGACATTATTCCCCAGGCGTACTGGTGCAGTGCAACGAAAAGGCCTGGTGCGATTATAGAGTCCATGCCAATCCGAATCGGAAATATACACATTCGCGGCAATCATACAGGCATTGCCAATTTCTATGGATTGCGCAGCGGAAATACGCACACCTGGGGAAATCAGTACATAATCACCAATGGTAATAAATGCCTCGCCACCCTTGTGGCCGAATGTCGTAAAGCGGATACATTTTTCAGCATTGGAAATTAAATGAGGATAATTACCAATACGAACATTACTACCAAAAACATAGACTGAAGAGGGATCCATCACTTCAGGCTCGACACCTACAGCATCAAACTGTGGAAGCAGGAAGTATTCAGTGCGCCAGTTGCGCCAACGCAACTGCAAACGCTTCATCCAATAGGGCCGGTGGTCCTTGCGCATACATTAAATTCTGTTTGATTTAGCACTACATATAAAACAAATCGCAATTGCTTTTGTGAAAGCAGCGGTTTAGTGTTTGGGCAACAAAAAATAGCAAGCGGTTACCCATGTCCATTAAATTGCCCATCGATATTCGAGCTATCAAAGGATTTCTTGCCGCCCACGAGGGCGAAGCACTTTACCATCTGGCCGCGGAAGCCAGCGGCCTAGGCCCCTGCCTGGAGGTCGGCAGCTACTGCGGAAAATCCACCGTTTACCTGGCCACTGCCTGCAAACTCACAGACAATGTGGTCTTCGCTGTGGACCACCACCGCGGCTCAGAGGAGCATCAACCCGGCGAGGAGTATCACGACCCGGACCTTTTTGACGAAAGAGCCCAATTGATGGACAGCTTTCGCAACTTTCGTGCAAATATCCGCACAGCTGAGCTCGAGGACTGGGTGGTTCCTATTGTGGCCCCATCTGCAATCGCGGCACGTCACTGGAATACGCCGCTCGGTTTGGTCTTTATCGATGGAGGCCATTCCCTGGAAGCCGCTATGACTGACTACCGTAGCTGGTCCCGCCACATTGTTCCCGGTGGCTATCTCGCCATCCACGATATATTCCCGGACCCGGCCGATGGCGGCCAGGCCCCTTACGATATTTACAAGTTAGCCCTGGCTTCCGCTCAGTTCGAGCTCGTCGAAACTGTGGACACCCTGGGTATCCTGCGCCGTATCTGAAGGCAGTCGCACTGAAGTAAACAAACCACTCGCCGGGGTCAGGTCGGCGAGTGCATCCGCCGCCAGCAACATTGCGCCCACAGTCCAAGTAGTTTTTTCTTCCGGCCAAACTGCCTCATCCCGGTAGACATAACCAGTCCAGTAACCGCCATCACTGTCCTGCCAACGGTGCAGCCCCCGGTAAATAATCTCAGCGCGGGAACGCTGCCCCGCAGCCAGTAGCGCCATTGTCAGCTCGCAGGATTCCGCCACCGTTACCCAGGGCTCATCGTTGACACAGCGGCAACCCAATCCCGTCACGACAAACTCATCCCAGCGCTGCTGCAGGCGAGCGCGAGCAGCTTCACCGGAAAAGGCCCCTGTTAACACCGGATAAAACCAGTCCATGGAAAAGCGCGCCTTGCTCTCCCAGGTGCGGTCAAAACGCTCTGGCTTGTAGCGTAAAGCATGCCCCAGAGCCTGACGCCCCCGCTCCCAATTGGGGCGGGCTACGCCCAACTCATTGGCAATGTTGATGGCACATTCGAGGCTCTTATAAACCGAAGAACAGCCAGTGACCAGTGCATCCTTCTTGGCTGCACCCTCTGCATCCACCGCCCAGTGAATTTCCCCGTGCTCCGTCTGTAGGGCCAATACAAAATCAATAGCACGCTCAACCATCTGCCAGTAGCAGCGCAAAAAACTTTTGTCACCGCGAATCAGAAAATAGTGCCAAACGCCGGTGGCCACATAAGCAACGAAATTTGTCTCACGGCGCTCGCGATTATCAACGCAACCGTCTCTGTAAGCCGCCCACCAGCTGCCATCGGCCAACTGAATGTCCGCCAGCCAACGATAAGCTTTTTCCGCAGCGGCAAACTCACCGGCAATTGCCAAGCCCATGGCCGCCTCAACGTGATCCCAGGGGTCGGCGTAATGCCCCTTAAACCAGGGAATAGAGCCATCAGGCAGTTGCTGGGAGAGAATATAGGCAGCACTGTCACGGACAAATCCATCGGGAAACAGGTTTGTGTTTTTTACCGGGGGAATCACCATCTCACTCACGAACTCGCCTCCCCCGCTAAGCGCAAGGTCTCCGGCGCTTCCTGCTCGGCTTTGACAAAATAAAGTGCAATACTCTTACCCAACAGCGGGTTCAGTATTTTTTCTGCGGCACGAGTGAGCACCGGTTGTTTCATCAAGTCCCAAACCAATAAGCGATGATAGGCTGCAACTAAGCGGGAGTCCGGCTGATTCCAGAACAGACACTTCAACCACCAATAGGGGGAGTGCAAAGCATGAGCCTTATGGCGCGCAAAATAGCGATGCCCCAAGGATTCAATACTTCCCCTCAGTTCTTTCTCACGGAAGATACGAATATGGCCACCGTCCACCTGATGGTATTCATCGCTGAGCTTCCAGCAGATCCACTCTGGAAAGTAGGCCGGTACCGTGGCAGCGAATATGCCGGAGGGTTTCAAAACCCGATCAATTTCTGCAAGGACCGCCTTGTAGTTCTCAATGTGCTCCAATACCTCGGAACAGATCACCACATCGAAAGTGGCATCGGCAAAAGGTAGCTGCAGGCCATTGGCAACTCCGAGCAAAAGGCGCCCTTTTGCATGCTCCGGACTTTTAAAAGGCTCCGCCCGCTCACTGGCAGTACGCACGTCGTCAAGGCATAAATCTATGCCGTAGACATCTACTTCATCAGTAATCATCAGGTGAATGGAGTGGCGACCTTCGCCACAGCCAAGGTCCAAAACTTTCTGTCCTGGGCGAAGATTCAGGTGCTGCGGGTCTACAGTTATCATTAAGCCGCCTCCGCACCGCTGACATCTGCGTTAACCAACTCATCTTCACCGCGACGCTGTACTGCTGATTCACCCAGTATTTCGCGGTAGTAGGCCACCAAACTTGCAGCTGCCAGACGCCATGAGAACTTATCCTCAATTCGTGCCCTGCCCCTCGCACTCAGCTCAGCTTGAAGGGATTTGTCCGACAAAACCTTGCCAAGGGCTTCGCCCAATGCCTGACTATCCCCGGCGGGTACCACAATGCCAGCATCACCAACCACTTCTGGTAGCGCGCCGCCATCGCTGGATACTACTGGTGCTCCACAGGCCATAGCCTCACCAGCGGGCAGGCCAAACCCTTCATACAGTGATGGGCAAGCCACCACTGTTGCACTGCGGTAGTGATCTACAAGCTCTTCATTAGAAATGCCGGAAACGAATTTAACAGCATCTTGCAGCTGTAAACGATGCAGGAGTTTCTCGGTATCACCCCCTTCCCGCAAGCGCCCAACTACCAGTAACTCCAAGCCGGAAAATTCTTTACGCAATTCAGCCAAAGACTCAAGTAAAACTCCCAAACCTTTAAGCGGCTGATCTGCCGATGAGGTTGTCATGATTCTCAACGGCTGACGTTCAACTTTATCACTGGCGCTAAATATTTCTGTATCAATGCCGTTGTAAATCAGCTGTATCTGCTCAGGTGCCACACCAAATTGCTCAATAATATCCCGTTCGGACTGGCGCGATACTGTCACAATATGGCGCAGCCTGCGCGAAACCTTGATCTGCATATTCAGAAAGTTGTGCCAGCGGCGCACCAGCAAACGGATTTTCCAGTCTGGCGCTGCATTCAGTGCCAGCTGGCGATCGCGAGTAATTGGATGGTGAATGGTCGCAACCACTGGCAGACCACTTTTGTCGATATCCAATAATCCGTAACAAAGGGACTGGTTATCGTGCACTATGTCGTAGTCACGGCCATGTTTACGCAGGTATTTGCTCACACGGCGACCAAAGGTATAAGGCTCGGCAAAACCGCCGGTGAGCTTACTCCACCACTCAAAAAAGTCTGCCCAGGAAAGCAGGTGTTTTGGTTTAAGAGCCCGTGCTGGTCTCTCAACCTCATACAGGTTGAGCCCCGGCATCTTTATCAACTTTACCCGTTCATCCAGCTCTGGATAGGGTTGGCCTGAGATAACATCCACTGAGTGGCCGGCATCAACCAATGCTTTGCTCAGGTAGCGAAGGTAGATTCCCTGGCCACCGCTATGCGGATTGCTGCGATAACCTAATAGACATATTTTTAGCGGCCGCGTCTTGCTAGCCATTGGACCGTCTGCACAATTTCCCAAGGCGGTCATAGATTCCCCATCTGCTTGTTTTGAGACCCACTCATCTTTAATAGAACCAAGCAGCTCTGCGCTTTAAAGCGGTACTGCAGCGGCTAATTAATCCGGAGCCTTACGCTTGTATAGCGGAAGAATACACTGGCGTGGAAATGACTGCTAGGCAGAAGCGGTCCACGCTCTTGTCCAGCCTGACCGTTGTGTGGCTTCCCAGGCTATATGAAACTCTACAATTGGGGATGAGAGGGACGCTTATTACGCCTGCAGCGCTGAATAACACTGGCTGTTACTAGAAGCTTCTTTAGGGGAATTAAATAAAAAAATGCCCGCCAAATGGCGGGCCAGATTTCTCGAACACACTTTCAGGAGGAGAGTTTCAAGCGCGTTATGCACTTAAACTTAGGTATAGCAGAGTATTGCCACTCACTATTCCTTCTGTCGTAAAAGCCGTTCAATGTCTAAGCTGCAGGCGCCACAGGGCCTCCCCTGCCGGCGTTATACACGGTGCAAATAGCTCTGGTATTCCACATCTGTCACCCGCGCGTTAATTTCTGCCTGCTCCTGACGCTTCAGCAGCAGGAATAACTCGACAAAGCGCGGATCAAGGTATTCACGCCACAGGGGACTTTGCTCAAATCGCTTAAGGGCACCGCTCCAGGTGTTGATTAGCTGCTCGCTGTCAACCTGGTAGGCATCCCCTTCTACCGGGGCCGGTGGCTGCAATTGATTTTCCAGGCCATAGCAAACTCCTGCGAGAATCCCCGCCAATACCAAGTAAGGATTCACATCCGCACCAGCGATACGATGCTCGATACGCCGTGCTTCCGGGTTGCTTGCCGGGATTCGCAGTGTGGTGGTGCGATTGTCATAGCCCCAGCACAAATTGAGTGGTGCGTGTGAACTCTCCTGGAAGCGGCGATAGGAATTGCTGTGTGGTGCGAAAAACGCCATCGCGTCATTGGCGCTTGTCAACATGCCTGCCGCAGCCTGGCGCAACAGCTCTGAGCCCATCTCACTGCCATCATCAAAGACATTTTTTCCTGAGTCGTCAATCAGGCTCATATGCACATGCATACCGTTACCGGCTTGATCCCCAAAGGGCTTGGCCATGGTACTCACACGGAAACCGTGGCTGCGCGCGACACCTTTCAGCAATCGCTTAAACAGCAGGGTCTGGTCAGCAACCTTCACCGGATCAGCACTGTGCAACAAGTTAATTTCAAACTGACCGGGCGCGCACTCGGACAGCACTGAATCAGCCGGAATCCCCTGCTCTTCACAAGCAGCGCGAACGTCGGCAAAAAAATGACGCTGTGCATTCAGCTCAGACAAATCGTACACATCTGTGGAGGGCACCAATTCAGCATCGTTATCACTAACCGGGCGCGGCCTCGCCAAGTGGTCCACCTCATCACGCAACAGGTAGAACTCCAACTCGGTGGCGCAAACTGCGCTGTAACCGAGCTTTTTCAGTCGATCCGCCACTCGCTGTAGCTGAGCACGTGGGTCTGCGTAGAGGGGGGAGCCATCCGCCTCGTGCAGCTGCATGTGCAGCTGGGCCGTCTGCTCCCGGTGCCATGGCGCCAGGCTGATCGGCGATACCGGCAAGCAGACACCATCGCTATCGCCACTGGCGAAGACCAGGGGGCTGTCTTCGATATCCCGCCCCCAAATATCCAGACTGACGGCACTGCGCGGCATTTGCAGACTCCCCTTCAGCAGTTTTTCCGCCGCCTCGGCAGGCAGCCATTTGCCACGGGGCACACCGTTAATATCGAACATAAAGCCTTCAATCCACTTTAGGTCCGGGTGCTCTGCCAGAAATTTACGCGACTGCTCCAGCAATTCTGGCTGGGCAGTGAATTCTTTTTCTTGAGACATAAGTTGCCTGAGGTAATCCAGTCAAACCGCAAAAGCGGCCTTGGGCCACCAACCATGTCCGCCAGCGACGGACAGTGAGTGACAGCCCAGGGCCGCTTTCACAAAAAAGATACGATACCGCGAGTTTACGCCAGCGCTTTTGCAGTGTCGTCCAGGGCGCGATGCGCCTTCTCCACCAGCTCGTCCACCTGCTCAGTGGTGATAATCAGCGGTGGTGCGATCACCATTGCATCGCCCACCGCGCGCATTACCAGTCCGTGCTTGATACTGAGATCACGGCATACTCCACCGGCGGTGCAATCGTCATCAAAGCGGGCACGGCTGGACTTATCTTTCACCAGCTCCAGTGCGCCAACCATACCCAGACTGCGCGCTTCACCGACAATCGGGTGCTCCGCCAGTTCAGCCCAGCGCTTGGCCAGATAAGGGCCAGTCACATCGCGCACATTCTCAATAATTTTTTCATTGCGCAGGATGTTAATTGTCGCAAGTCCAGCCATACAAGCTGCCGGGTGCGCAGAGTAAGTGTAACCGTGGGTAAATTCACCGCCCTTGCTCTTTATTACGTCAGCAACGCGATCACCCACCATGGTACCCCCGAGCGGGAAGTAGCCATTGGTAACCGCTTTGGCGAAAGTCAACAGGTCGGGCTTGATACCATAGTAATCGGCACCGAACCACTCACCGGTACGGCCAAAGCCGAAAATCACTTCGTCCATCACCAGCAGGATATCGTACTGATCCAGCACCTTCTTTACTTCTGGCCAGTAGGTTTCCGGTGGGATGATTACACCACCAGCGCCCTGGATAGGCTCTGCAAAAAAGGCGGCGACTTTCTCTGGTCCGAGTTCCTGGATCTTTTCATCCAGGCTGCGCGCGGCATGTATACCGAACTCTTCCGGGGACATATCGCCACCCTCGGCAAACCAGTAAGGCTGCTGCACATGCTCAATGTAGTCCAGAGGCTGGAACTGCTTATGCATGCCGCTCATACCACCGAGGCTGGCACCGGCGATAGTGGAGCCGTGATAGCCATTCTTGCGGGAGATCACGATACGCTTCTCGGGCTTGTCCTGGAGATCCCAGAAGCGGCGAATCAGGCGTAAGTTCGTATCGTTTGCTTCGGAGCCCGAGCCGGTAAAGAACACGTTGCTCATATTGGCCGGGGTCACCTCTGCCAGGGCATCAGCCAGCTCGATAGAGGGCACAGTGGTGCACTGGAAGAAGCTGTTATAGAAAGGCAGGGTATTCAATTGTTCATAGATGGCATCGCTAATTTCTTTGCGGCTGTAACCCAGGTTGCAACACCACAATCCGGACATTCCGTCCAACATACGATTGCCATCGATATCAGTGATGTAGGCGCCTTCAGCACTGGTAATCACTCGGGTGCCCTGCTGGCCCAGATCATTGAAGTCAGTAAAGGGGTGCAGCAGGTGCTCGCGATCGTGTTGTTGCAGCTCACTCTTGTTCATATTTCGCTCCTGGCTTTTGCTCTGGGGCTCCCCGCCGAACCGGGCACAGGCCCGTGTGGGCAATGGGAATATATCCAGCTTTTTTTTATCCGCCCTATTGTGGCTACTTATACCGGATACCGGACACAATAGGGCAAATTCTCACTACCAAAATTTGTGATCACATTTTAGTGCTGAGACTTACAGAAGTGCAAGGTCTATCTATGACTCAAGCAACCATAAGGTCGAATGGGGCCTGGTAGGAAGTTTGAACTGATGACTGAAAGGTCACCTTTACCTGACAACTCCAGCCGAGAGGCATAGCTTGGCGATTCCGCCGCAAGAAAAAGTATTCGAGCAAATAGGCCTAGTCGCTAGAGCAACTCTTCGGCGGAAATGGAGCCGAGCCCTTCTTCAATGTCCTGGCGAATAGCACGGCGAACCCGCTCCACATTACTCTCGGCGATTGCATCCAGCAGATCCTCGTGACGATCTGGCAGCTCCTGCACCCCAAAGCGCTGAAATACTAGGTGCTGCAGGGGCGCTGTCTGCAGCCACAGACTTTCAATCAGGGAGAGAATAATATGCGGCCGCCCCAAGCGGTAAAGGGTGAAGTGGAAATCGAGATTAGCAGTGACATACTGCTCAATATCTCTTTGCTCCAGTGCGGCGCTCACTCGCGCATCCAAGTCACGCAGTTGCTGCAGGTCTTCTTCCTGTACAAACGGTAGGGCGTGCTCCGCAGCCTGGCACTCAAGCGCAACCCGCGCCGCACAGATCTCATTGAGCTTTTCAGGTGTCATGGTGGGAACAGTCACGCGTCGGGTATCGGACAACTCAAGTGCCCGCTCGGAAGTCAGGCGCCGCAGGGCTTCACGCACAGGCATGGGGCTGCAATCCAGCTCCGCTGCCAGGCCGCGAATTGTAATTGCATGGCCCGGCAAAAACTTACCGCGCAAAATAGCATCACGCACCTGAAAATAGACCCGCTCCTGGGTGGTGCGAAACTCCGCCTGCGGATGATTAAATTCCTGCGCCATATTCATGCGGCCCTGACCTGCTGTAATTTGTGAGGAGTCTCATCAGAGCCGACCTCAATAAGATAATCCGCTGCGCGGTCACTCTGCCAGATTTCGTAGAAATCATCAGCAACCTGCTTGCTCAAATCTACCACCCGTTTCCAGTAATGGATTCGTTCATCGGGGGCCAGCCTATAGAAATCATTACGATCCGGGATCTTGCCGTAGGGCAGCTTCGCCACAAATGCTGGGGAAGGTGCAAGCACCAGAGTGGATTGCATGGCATCACCACGCACGCGGCGCCAGGAAAGTCCCTTGTCGAACCAGCCCGGCACCATAAACGGGAAGAAATGCGGATAGAGTACCAATCCTTGTGGATGACGAAAACGCAAGTCAAAGTGGTAGTCGGTGATGCCACCATCACGATAATTGCCCTGCGGCGCACCTGCCGGGTTCTGCACACCCGCCATTACCAATGGAATAGAGCCACTCGCAAGGACTGCCGCACAAACATTATCTGCAGAGAGCGCAGTGTTCACTGTACTCAAGTTGCCAAACTGCACTGCAGCCTCCCCACCAGAGTGGAACACCACTCTCTCCCAAAAAGCACTCAAGCTGTGCCGGGACAATGCATTGGCCAGGGCCGATGCAAAAAGTGCAGGCGCCAGGAGTGTGCGCTTTTCACTGGCGAGGGGACCACGCCCACGCACAGTAACAAAATGGCTTTGCCACAATGGATTGCTCACTACTTCCTCGGCGCCACCTTCCCCCAGTACATCAAGCAGAATCCGCTCTCCGGCAATAGTAATCTCCAATGGAGTTGGTTTCTTAGAGGCATAAGCCTGGTGGATATAGCCGTGCTCCAATCGCTCCAGTGCCGCCAGTGGCCTCTCCATGGCGTAACACATATTACGGAAGCTACCAATCGAAGAGCCCAGAGTCGCAATGGGGTCGCGGCGCCCCTTGAAAAACTCTCCCATCAATACTCGGTCTAGCTGGCTGATAACCAACCACTTGGGACCTCCAGAGGCACCGACCAGGGTAGAGAACTGCCCTTGATGCAAACCTTCCTCACGAATCCGGCGCGCCGCGTTTGCCCCGGCCAACAGTATGCAATTGGAATTCTTCACAAAGCGTCTCTTAAGATATCCATTCAAGCGAAAGTGTACTGGGTTTATCTCTCCCTGGAATTACCATTCGCCAGTATTCTCCATCGACTGCCAGGGTTCTTGTGGCTCCAACGGCTCGCCGTTCTGTAACAACTCGATAGAGACTCCATCCGGGGATCGGAAAAATGCCATATACCCATCACGCGGTGGCCGGTTAATGGTCACTCCGGCATCCTTCATTCGCTGGCAAACAGCGTAGATATCATTTACTCCATAGGCCAAGTGGCCAAAGTTGCGACCGCCGCTATAGGACTCCGGGTCCCAGTTATAGGTGAGTTCCAACATGGGGGCCTTCCTTTCGCGGGCAGCATCTACATCTTCCGGTGCCGCCAGATAGACCAGGGTAAATCGGCCCTGGTCATAATCATTACGCGTTACTACCTGCAATCCCAACTTTTCACAATAAAATTTTAAAGATTCTTCCAGGTTGGTCACGCGGACCATCGTGTGCAAATACCTCACCCTCTACTCCTTCCTGTTCCCAGGGTCTAAAATCGCGAAATAATCAATAATTCAGTTTCATCCGGCGAAAAGCAAATGTATAAGAAATTCTATCGAGCCTTTTCACAAGCACCCAGCGGCAGTCCCTCCTCTATGTTGCACATGGCCTGCCATTCCCACCATTATTGGCCTGATGTCACACTCGAGGCAGTACAGCAATACTGGCACGATGCGGCATTGCTCGCCGATGATAAATGGGGGCCGATCTTCCAAGAAAAAATACCCGCTTGGCAAAAAGCCGTCGCGTGCACGCTGAAGCTCCCAGATGCCGGCCAGATCGCCATCGCCCCCAACACCCACGAACTGGTCTATCGATTGATCAGCGCTTTCGACTTGGACAAACCACTCCGGATTCTCACCACCGATGGCGAATTTTACAGTTTCGCACGTCAGTTACAGCGGCTCGAAGAATTACCTAATGTAGAGGTTATACGAATCCCCAAAGCGCCCTTCGCAACATTGGCAGAACGCTTCGAGCACGAACTGCATTCCAAAAACTATCAGTTGGCCTACGCCAGCCTGGTTTTTTTCGATTCCGGGGTGGTATTCCCGGAGCTGCTGCGCATCGCCGAACAGAAACCAGATGCGACCCAGTTTGTTATCGATGGCTACCATGGATTTTTTGCCCGCCCTATTGACCTGAGCAGGATCGCCGACAAGGTTTTCTTTACTGCGGGCTCCTACAAATACCTGGGTGCCGGTGAAGGCCTCTGCTTTATGAGCATCCCAACTCAATGCGACTTGCGCCCGGTCAATACTGGCTGGTTTGCAGAGATGGCAGAACTAGAAAATCGCTCCGGGGATGTCGGCTATGGGAACAACTGGTTGCGATTTGCCGGGGCCACTATGGATTACTCCTGCCTGTACAAAGGTTTGGCCATTTTCAATTTATTCAGGCGTGAGGGAATCACTGTGGAAAAAATTCACCGTTATATACTCGGTGCCCAACGTCGTTTCCTGCACACTATGGACAATACTCATCACCCCCTGCTCAACCGGGAACGCCTGATTCACCATGACCTCGAACAAGGCCACGGCCACTTCTTCACATTCGACTGTGGTACCGCTGAGACCTCAGAAAAATTGCAAAAAGAACTGAGAACTCGCGCCGTTCTGTGTGACAGGCGCCAACAACTGTTGCGCCTGGGCTTTGCCATCTACCACGATGAAAATGAAACTTACCAGCAGGTTTTTGCAGATTATTGACCTGACAACAATTTCTGAGTGACCGGATCGCCATTAGTACACTAGCAGCCTACAGACGCACTGCTGAATCCGTTATGCTGGCACACTCACTCAGCTGAGGTTCAGAAAGGCACTGATAGTATTTGGCGCCTGATGCATTGAAGTGAAATCAAATCCATAGTGATTGATAAGGAAAAATCATGAAGTTAGTAAAATTCTCAACAGTCGCGCTACTCGCCCTGCTTATCGCCGCTTGCGGTAATGGCCAGGCGCCCGCCGAACAGGGCACCCTGGTGTCGATCGCGGCTCGTGGCGAGGCCAGCCAAGTACCGGATGTAGCCGGCATTTCTGTGGGGGTAGTGACCGAGGCAGAAGACAGTAAAAAAGCCATGCACGACAACGCCGAGCAAATGGATTCGCTAATGAAAGCGATCGAAAAAGCCGGTATTGCCAAAAAGGACATCCAAACAAGTGGGGTCAGTTTGTCACCACGCTACCACTATCAACAAAATAGAAAGCCGAAAATCGTCGGTTACACAGCACGCAATACAGTAAGCATCAAAGTACGCAAACTGGATGAACTGGGCAACGTGTTGGATGACTTAGCCTCCGCCGGTGCCAACCAGATTCACGGCCCCAGTTTTGAAATTGGTGAGCCAGGTCCAGTCAAAGCGGAGGCACGTGAAAAGGCCTTGCTCGATGCCCAGGAACGCGCAACCATCTATGCCAAAGCACTGGGCATGAAGGTCCACCGGATTGTCAGCATCTCCGAAAATGGCAATGGCGGCATGCCGCGCCCAATGATGATGCGTAGCAATATGCCAGCAGCAGAGGATAGTGCCTCCACTCCAATTGCCCCTGGCGAGACAACCATGTCGGTAAATCTGGAGCTGGTATTCGAATTGGAAGACTAGAAAAGGTTATTCCGGCCCCACCAATCTTCCGTGGGGCCGGACTTTCACAGACTATCTATCAACCTCTACTCCCCTGCTCGACAAATATCTCGACAGCCGGCTCGCTGGGCGCCTTGAAAATCTTTCCATCTTTCATTACGAATTGCACCCGCTGCAACTCAGAAATATCTTCCAAGGGATCACCGGCAACTGCAATAATATCTGCAATCTTGCCTTCGCTGATGCTACCCAGCTCGTCCTGGACTTGTAGTAACTGCGCCGCATTCCAGGTTGCCGAACGAATTGCGTCAGCAGGAGTCATGCCGCCCTGTACCATCAGAACAAATTCCCGCGCGTTCTCGCCATGACGGGTTACCCCGGTATCGGTACCAAAGGCAATATTGACTCCGCGTTTGTAGGCCTTGGAGAAAGTTTCCTGCATCAGTGGGCCCATCGTCGCCGCTTTGGGGCGCACAATATCGGGTAAAAACCCGTCGATGGCAGATTTTTCTGTCACCCACTCACCCGCCATAAGGGTCGGCACAAACCAAGTGTTATTGCGCCGCATCAAGCTCATCACCTCTTCATCCATATAGGTACCGTGCTCAATAGAATCCACTCCCGCACGGATAGCCCGAATCATGCCCTCTTTACCGTGGGCGTGCACCGCGACAGTAAAGCCATAATCCTTGGCCGTGGCCACAATTGCTTCCAGCTCATCTTGCATAAACTGTGGGTTCTGTCCGCTCTTGGCAACACTGAGCACACCACCGGTAGCGGTAATTTTGATCAGGTCCGCGCCGTCTTTGTAGCGTTGGCGTATCGCCTTGCGCGCAGATACGGGACCATCCACAACACCATCTTCGGGGCCGGGGTTGCCTATCAGATCCTGGCGGCGGCCATTGGTGGGATCGGCATGGCCTCCAGTGGTAGCAATAGATTTTCCGGCGGTGTAAATTCGCGGCCCCTCAATTGTGCCCGCCTCAATAGCCTTGCGCAGACTCACAGTTACATTGTCGTGGTCACCCAGGTTGCGAATGGTTGTGAAACCCGCTTGCAGGGTCCGATTTGCCGCATCAACACCACGCAGGGCAAAATCCGCTGGGTTCCAGGTATAGGACTCCATATATGCCCGGGGGCCAAACTCATAAGTGAGATGGCTATGCATATCCATTAGCCCCGGCAATACAGTGTAGTCGCGCAAATCTACCAAAGACTCCCTATCCCTCTTGGCAAACCCTTTTTGCACCGACTCAATGCGGCCATCCACAATATGAATAGTACGGTTTTCCAACAATTTTCCGTTGCTACTATCAAACAATTTCCCTGCGTAAATGGCGATACTCTCCGCGGAAGCCTGTAGGCAGAAAAAAGCTGCACAAACTGCCAGGTATGCGGCAGAGCGGTGTAAGAAGCTGGCTCTCTTGGAATGTGTTGTCATTGTCGTCACCAGTGAGTCTCTCTTAGATTTGTATTGATATTGTTGGAAGTTACACAATCTACCGTAATCGCCGAGTTAAGAGGAAGCCCCCATGAAAATCTATGAGTTTGCAGGCGCACCTAATTGCCGCCGGGTGCGGATGTACCTGGCAGAAAAAGGCATTGACGTTGAACTTGTTCCTGTGGATATCACCAAGGGTGAAAATCTCACCCAGGAATTTCGCACTAAGGATGTGAACAAGAAGGTCCCCGTGCTTGAGCTGGATGACGGCACCCATATTGCTGAGTCAGTAGCCATCCAGCGATACTTTGAGGAGCTTCACCCTGAGCCGCCGCTGTTCGGACGCGACGCCAAGGAAAAAGCGCAGGTGGAAATGTGGAGTCGCCGCGCCGACTTCAATTTAATGTTTGCTGTAGGGATGTGCTTCCAGCACGTTTCGGGTTTCTTCAAAGATCGTATGAATGTCTACCCGGAGTTCGGTGAGGAATCTGGCAGGCGTGCGATAGAGTTTATGAGCGTCCTGAACGATCACTTATCCGATCACGAATACCTAGTTGGTGACTATTTCTCAGTAGCAGACATCGGCATGATCTGTAGCTTGGATTTCGGCAAGGTACAAAACCTGCGCCCGGATGCAGAGAAGCACCCCCACCTCATCCGGTGGCGAGAACAACTTAAGAAGCGCTCAAGTTTCAACGCCTAATTGCCAATTTCGAAAGAGCTGGCAGGCCGCCAGCCGGTTGGATAAAAATTTGAGGATTGTGGGGCACACCGCTGAGCCCATCTAAACAAGAATCGCCCCCGTTACAAAAAGCGGGGGCGATTATTTTATTGCAGCATTAATCTCGAGAAGGCAGAACTTCCACCGGACCAATGTCCAGCTCCTCTACCTCACCCTTGATCTTATCGAGATCCCCGACAATCACCCAGGTAAATTGCTCTGGGGCGAGAAACTCCTTCGCAGACGCCTCAACCTTATCAGTATTGAGCGCAGTTACCCTTTGCGGATATTCAGCAATATACTCTTCCGGCAGCCCCTTCTCTAACTGCCAGTTAATACTGGAAAGTAACTGGCCTTTAGTCTGAAAGCGCGCACTCTGCTTGAGCACTTCGTCATTTTGGTAATCTTCAAGTTCCTTCTCGGTGATTGGGCGATGACTCAAATAATCCCGATATTCTTTTAACAGCTCTTTAATCGCCGGGCCGGTCTTATCTGTTTGCACCGGCGCGAACAGGATATAGGGGCGTTGACCTTCCGTATCCATAGAAACCGCACGGGCGCCGTAAGACCAGTGCTTATCCTCACGCAGGTTCATATTGACCCGGGAAGTAAATTTACCGGCAATTATATTGGCCATCGCATCAAATGCCTCTGCGCCTTGCGGTTGCCAGGGTGGCATTACCAATCCAGCCATAATAAAGCTCTGCTGCGCGCCGGGGCGATCCAGCAGATACACACGAGCCTCCTTGGGACGCTCTACCTCGGCCACATCAATCGTTGGCAACTCTGCCTTGGGTGCCTTCCAGCCCCCCAAAGTCTCATTTAAAAGGGGTTCAATTTCTTTTTCCGTCACATCACCGACAATCGTTAAGATCGCGTTGTCCGGTCTCACCCAGGTTTCCTGGAAATTTACCAAATCCTCCCGCGTGATGGACTGGATACCTTCGGGCGTGCCTGAACCAGTCAGCGGAGCACCGTAAGGATGACCAGTACCGAACAGCAGCGGTGGCAGTTCACGCAGAGCCAAGCCCTGCGGTTGTGCCTTTTCCTGCGCGATAGCATCCAAGCGGTTGGATTTCACCCGCTCCAGATCTGACTCGGGGAAACGAGGCTCAGTCACCACCTTGGCAAACAACTCCAGGGATGGCTCCAGCTGTGTTTTGAGGGCACTCATACTGATAGAGTTGTAGTCTAGGCTACTGCCTCCACCAATACTCACACCCAGCTCCTCCGATCTGGCACTGAATTCCAAGCTATCCAGGTCTCCGGCGCCCTCATTCAGCATTTGTGCTGCAACGGAGGCGAGACCCGGCTTCGCGCTATCCGCTGAGGCGCCACCGCGAAATTGCAGATTCATCAGTACCACCGGCGTATCATGACGTTCCGCCAAAACCACTTTCAAACCATTTTTAAGGGTGAACTCACGCTGTTTCGGTAATTCCAGCTCTACTGTCTTGTCCACCTCAGGCAGCTTGCTGCGATCAGCCCCTTCAGTCGCGGCGGTGAACTGCTTTTCCGGTTCGATAATGAGGGTGTAGGAATCATCTTTCAGCCACTGCTGCGCAACATCCTGTACCTCACGCGCAGAGACCTTGGCATAGTCCTCCACACCTTTAAGCAGTGCTCCGGGATCACCGTAATAAAATTCAGAACGGGCAAGAATATCGCTCTTGCCGCCGAATCCACCGGTTTTTTCCAGTCCTTTGACCAGACCGGCAAATTCGCCTTGCTTAACCCGCCGCAACTCTTCCGCGCTCACACCGCTTTTTGCAAACTCTTGCAGATCTTTATTCAAAAGTTTTTCAACTTTATCGACAGATTGGCCGGGCTTTACATCCACCACAATAATTAGCTGCCCTGCCAGCTGGCGCCCGTAGTAAAAAGCGCTCACGCTCGTCGCCACCTGTTCATCTCTCACAAGGCGGCGATAAAGCAACGAGTTTTTTCGATTCGCCAACAGCGAGGTCATCAACTCAAGCGCGTGCTCTTCTTCACTGCCAACAGCTGGCACATTCCAGACTTTATATATGCGGGTTTGCGGAACCTTGTCATGTACTACTTCGCGCTTTTTGACCTGGGTTGGCAACTCCCAGTTTTTAATACGAGGCTGTACGCCGGTGCTGGGGATATCACCAAAATACTTGCGTGCCTTGTCCATAGCCTCATCGACGCTGACATCACCAGCAATTACCAAGGTGGCATTTGCCGGTTGGTAGTGGTCCGCAAACCACTGTTTAACGTCCTCCAGGCTGGCATTATCCAGGTCTTCCATTGAGCCGATCGGTGTCCAGGAATAGGGATGATCTGCCGGAAAGGTGCTCTTGGCGATAATGTCAAAAGCTTTCCCATAGGGGGCGTTCTCCCCCTGGCGCTTTTCATTTTTTACCACCCCACGCTGCTCATCCAACACCTCCTGGGTGATCGCACCTTTGAAATGCCCCATCCGGTCAGATTCCATCCACAAAGCCATATCCAGCGCACCTTTGGGGACAGTGGCGAAATAATTTGTGCGGTCATTGTTGGTGGTGCCGTTCATATCTGTGGCGCCAGAGCGCTGGAAGGGCTCGAAGTACTCTCCGGGATAGTTTTCACTGCCATTGAACATCAGATGCTCAAATAGGTGTGCGAAGCCGGTTTTGCCCTCTGGTTCATCCTTGGAGCCCACCTTGTACCAAATGTTGGTGGATACAACCGGGGCTTTGCGGTCCTCGTGCACGATCACCGTGAGCCCATTGGGCAGCACCTCTTTGTGGAACGGGATATCGAGTTCCGGCGGCGGTACAAAGGCCTCTTTTTCGGTGGCTGCTGCCTTGCTACTAGCAGCAGCTTCTTTGCTACTAGCGGCGGCTTCTTTATCCACGGATAGCGCGTGGGGTGTATGGTCGACAGACTTACCGCAACCGGCAAAACCAGCAGTGGCGATAACGACACTGATTAACAGTGGACGCAAGTCCATATTCTCACTCCCAAATAATAACCGCGGTATAGGATGGCAAGTTTAGGACAGGATTTAATCCCGTTATCAGCTGAACCCTTCCGCAAATTCACTCTACTAATCCGACATCCTACTTGGTTGCCAGATCACTCAGACAACTATCAGACATAAAAATGGGCACCGAAGTGCCCAAAAAAAATATATTAGAGACAGGGAGAAGCGATGATGCCAATCGTCTATAGAGTCAGATCATCGGTATATCTCTCGTGTCGAAAAGCGGTTACGCTGCAACAGTGCCGGACTTGTTTTCAGAACTACCAGTCACAGAATGGTGGCCAAACCGCTCCTCGGCTATACGGTCAGCCACATGCGCCGTGGTCTCACCGGTTTCATCTGCGCGTACGAACACTTCTTTCATGGTGTTACCAATCTCCTCGATATGCGCACGCACCTCGTTCGCGTCGTAATCACCTTTCTGCTGGTAGTAAACGTCAATAATGCCCCCGGCATTAATCACATAGTCAGGAGCGTAAAGGATGCCTTTCTCGCGCAATGCAGCCGCATGGCGCTCTTCAGCCAGCTGGTTATTTGCGGCACCTGCAACAGCTCCCACTTTCAGGCGGGAGATGGTGTCATCGTTCAAAATGGCACCCATGGCGCAGGGAGCAAACAGGTCTACATCGAGATCAAAGATCTCTTCTGCAGTAACTGCAATAGCTCCCAGCTCTATTACTGCGCGGTCGATGTTGTCTTGAAAGATATCGGTCACAAACAGTTCCGCACCTGCATCCTTCAGCAGCTTACCCAGGCGGAAACCTACGTTGCCTACCCCCTGAATGGAAACTTTCAGACCAGTCAGGTCAGTCTTGCCCCAGCGGTGCTCCACAGCAGCTTTGAGGCCCACAAATACGCCGTAGGCAGTCGATGGGGAAGGATCGCCACCGTACTCGGAGCCGGCAAATAGGCCGGATACATACTCAGTGGTTTCGCCGATAACGCTCATATCGGCAACACTGGTACCGGAGTCCTCTGCAGTGATGTAGCGGCCACCAAGGGTATTGATAAACTCGCCCATGGCGCGCAGCAGTTCTGGAGTCTTCTCCTTGCGCGGATCGCCAATAATCACAGACTTTCCACCGCCAAGCTTCAGGCCAGCCATAGCAGACTTATAAGTCATACCGCGAGACAAGCGCAGTACATCATTCAAAGCCTCACCGTCATCGGCATACGGCCACATACGGCAGCCACCCAGTGAGGGACCTAAATTCGTATTGTGTACCGCGATAATTGCCTTGAGACCGCTCTTAGCATCTTGGTAAAACGCCACTTGTTCATGTTTATCGTAGGCGGAATGGGAAAAAATACTCATTAACTGTTCCTCTCCGGAAGGCCGGTTCTACAGCTGGGGAACAACCACAGCCCTTATCTGTTTTTATTCAGGGGTAAGATTATATCCAGGTTCGCCAGACAAAGTTTGCATATTTTGCACATAACATCGAACTAATAGCGAAACTGTCACGTGAAGTATAGTTTTTTAGGATAAATGGCCCTTCACGAATAGAAGGGGCTAAGCAGTCAGTAATCCAGACCTCCGCTTCATCGAGTCCCTCGCGGTCCCCACTTATGCTAAGGAACTTTCTTCCATTATCGCCCCACGTTACACCGTGTCGACAGGGTCTGGTAGAATCCGCGCCCAAATCGACCCGAGAGATAAACTCGATGCTGAATGCCGACGCTCTGAAACAACTTTCACAACTGAAAACAGATATTCGCTCCAGTAAGGAGTTTGCCGAGGGCCGGGTACGCGGCAGCAACGGCAAATTTGGCTTTGTGGAGCTGGAGGATGGTCGGGAAGCTTTCCTACCTCCCAATGAAATGGAACGTGTTTTCCCCGGTGACAGGGTTCGCGTCAGTATTGCAGAGGAGAAAAAAGGCAAGCTTACCGCCGAGTTGGATACGCTCCTCGACAGCCAACTGGACTACCTGGTTGGACAATATGTTCAGCGGGGCCAGGGGCACTTTATTCAGCCCACTCAAAACGGCTTGTCTCGCTGGATCTTCCTGCCACCAAAAGCCCGCGGCAAAGCCCAACCCGGTGAGTTTATCGCCTGCAAGGTCAATCGCCACCCATTTAAAGACGGGCGCGCCCAAGCCAAGGTGGAGACGGTTATCGGCAAACCTGAAATGCCCGGAATTGAACATGCTTACGTTGTAGCCCAATACAAGCTGCCAGAACAGTTTGGCCAGGCTGCTGAAAAGCAAGCGGGGGCCATTGCCGGACAAATTGCATCTATCAATGCCGAACGCAAAGAACTCTCTGAGTTTGGTTTCGCCACCATTGATGCCGAGAGTACCCGCGACATGGACGATGCCCTAGCGGTTACAGCTCGCGACAATGGTTGGACCCTGCATATCGCCATCGCCGACCCCTCCAGTGTTATCGAAGAAACCAGCCCCTTGGACAAAGAGGCCTTCAAACGCGCTCACAGTCAATATCTCCCCGGCGAGACCCTGCCAATGTTGCCGCGCAATCTGTGTGAGGACCTTTTCTCCCTGGTACCTGGAGAGTTACGCCCCGCACTAGTTATCCATATTGATATTGATAGTGATGGCAACCTGACTGACAGTCGCTATGAGTTTGCCGCGATCCGCTCTCAACACAAACTGAGCTACAACCAAGTGAGCCAGTTTATCGAAGGCGATGAATCCGCTGTGCCTGACGAGCAAAAAGACAGCCTGCGCAATCTTGCCGCCCTTTATGAGGCCCGCTCTGCCTACCGCTCAAGCCACTCCCTGGCGATGGAAGATCGCCCGGAATATGAAATACATCTCAACAAGCAGCGCAAGATTGAGCGTATCGTCAAACAGGATCGCAATATTGCCCAGCGCATGGTGGAAGAAGCCATGCTGGCCACCAATATCAGCATTGGTGCCAAACTGGCTGAAATAAAACAAGGCTGCTTCTCAGTGCATTTGGGCTTCCGTGAGGAGCGCATGGGTGAAGTGAAAAGCCTGCTGAAGGAATTGCTGCCAGAGCATGCGGAAAACGATCTCAGCCAACTGCAGCACTACTTGGCCCTGGTAAAGTACTTGGAGAGCCACGACGATACGCAAATGCACAACCTGCTGGCAGTATTGAAACGCATGCTGCGCCCTGGCCAACTCGATAACAAAGCGGGCGCCCATCTGGGTCTGGGACTCGAAGCCTATGCCACCGTAACGTCCCCAATTCGCAAGTATAACGACCTGCATAACCACCGTGTGCTGCGCGCTGCATCGGAAAACACTGCCGCAAAAGCACTGAGCGACACAGAAATCGAGAGCCTGCAAGATAGCCTGGTCCGCGGGCGCCAAGCCAATCGCGCCCTGGAACAATGGCTGTACACCCAGTTTATGCAGGATAAGGTGGGGCAGGAATTTACGGGCAAAATTACCCTGGTCACTGGCGCCGGATTAGGCGTGCGCCTGGATCAATTTGGCATCGACGGGTTTGTTCGCCTGAATGGCGACAAGAAGAACCTGCCGAGTTTTGACGGCAAACATTTGACCCTTACTCACAACGAGCAGAGTTTCCAGTTAGAGCAGGCTGTCAGTGTCAAAGTTGCAGCAGTGGATGTAGATAAGCGCCGCATCGCTTTCGAGCTTTTGGCAGAGAGCGCTAAAACTAAAGAAGCTACAGAAAAATAACCGCGAGAAACGCCCAAAGAGCCCGGCAAATGCCGAGCTCTTTCCCATTATTCTGAGTCTATCCCATGAATAGATTTCTGCAGGGAACGACAATCAACCTCATAAGAATGACCCGAGGCCACCAATGAGCACTATTGCTGAGCTGAACCCTACCCCTCTGTGGAAACACTTCGCCAAACTCTGCGAAATTCCTCGCCCTTCCAAGCATGAAGATAGAGTTGTCGAGCACATTATTGATTTCGCCAAAACTCGCGGCCTGGATGTGCAGCTGGATAAGGTTGGTAACGTTATTATCAAAAAGCCGGCAACGCCCGGTATGGAAGATCGTCAGACCCTGGCCCTGCAAAGTCACGTGGATATGGTGCCGCAAAAAAATGCAGATACCGAACACGATTTTCTCACCGACCCTATCAAACCATATGTTGATGGCGGCTGGGTTACCGCCAAAGGCACTACCCTTGGAGCCGACAATGGTATTGGCGTCGCCGCCATTCTTGCCCTGATGGAGTCTACAGATATCCCCCACCCTGCCTTGGAAGCTCTGCTTACCATTGATGAGGAGGCGGGTATGACCGGCGCCAAGAACCTGCAGCCCGGCTACTTTGAAGCTGATCTGCTGCTAAACCTCGATACTGAAGACGAAGGTGAGCTCTACATTGGCTGTGCCGGCGGTATCGATATCAATGCTGCTCTGCCCTACAAGGCAGAACCCGTAGCAGCCGGTAGCCAGGCATATAAACTAGCTGTGCGTGGTTTGCGCGGAGGCCACTCCGGACTGGATATCGATAAGGGACGTGGCAATGCCAATAAAATTGCCAACCGCATCATCGATACGGTCTTTCGTGAAATCCCCGCATTGAGAATCGCCACACTGGATGGCGGAAGCTTGCGTAATGCCATTCCCCGCGAGTCATTCAGCACCCTCGTAATTCCTGCGAACAACCATGAGCAACTACAAGCGGTTATCAGCAATGAAAGCGCACAAATCGCACGAGAACTGGATACCGAGGCAGCACTGGAAATTAGCCTGGAAACCACCGAAACTCCACGCAATACAATGGATGTCGCCAGCCAGCAAAAGCTGATTCACGCTATTCGCTGCTGCCCAAATGGTGTGGAGCGCATGAGCACTGCGCTAGAAGGCATTGCCGACACTTCCAACAATTTGGCCCGCGTAGTCACTGTAGAAAAAGACGGCCAACATCGGGTTCAAATACAGTGCCTGGTACGCAGCCTTTCGGATAGCGCGAGGGATCAGCACGGCCTGGATGTAGCCGCTACTTTTGAGTTGGCCGGCGCAGAAACCAGGTTGGATAATTCATACCCTGGCTGGACGCCAAACCCCAACTCACCGCTACTCGCCATGATGAAGGGTGTTTACAAGGAAATGACCGGAGAAGAACCGGAAGTAAAAGTGATCCACGCCGGCCTGGAGTGCGGCCTTCTCGCCAAACCCTACCCTAACTGGGATATGGTCTCTTTCGGTCCCACCATCCGCCGCGCGCACTCTCCGGAAGAAAGAGTACACATCCAAAGTGTTGCCAATTTCTGGGATTATTTTATGAAGGTTGTGCAGGCCGTTCCGGCCCGAAATTAATCACTCAATCCCGACTGCCTCCTACTATAGAGTAATCCTTTCTCCCCCATCGGAAGCTACTGATGGGGGGGGGGGATTCACCTCCCCCACCGCAATCCTTTATTCGCGCTCCCTGAGAATCATGATACCAGCTGCAAATCTCCAGCTAATGGAAAATATTTAGCCATCAAATAAAGCATCAGCTGATTCTTTCCGGTAAATCATTCTACCAAAAACCTCACACAGGGAACTTTATTTCAAGCTCACAGGTCAATAAAATCGCATCTAAAGATGTAACTGGCTTCCTGACTGGTCTGAGTTTAGGGGGTTACTTTATTAAAAAACGAGCAGGGATAGCTCCCTCAAGGATAGGGTAGAACTGCGGTTACACTTCGGCTGCCAGCTCTAGACCCCAAGGAAATACAGTCAATGAAATTTCTAATCTTCGCACTTTGCATTCTCCCCCTGACAGCTTGCGGAACTTTTACCACGCTAACCAGTACGGATCGAGAAATTGCGGCAAACCTGAAAAAGCAAAATTCCAGCTGCGAGTCTATACCAAGAGTTTACAGTGGACTTTCTTACAACATGTGTAAAATGCACTCAAGCAGCGATTCAATAAATGTTGATTTACTCCTTGGTGTTTACCTCTTAGATAGCGTTGTATCTACTGCCACTGACACAGCTGTCCTTCCCGTTACAATATATAGACAGAACAAAAGCGGAAACATATTGGTGAGAAGCAGCGAATACTACTAAACAGAGGTGGAGAGTACATTCCACTCGAGACCACATATGAGGTGGCATGGATACCAATTACGAGCGGCAAGATTGTATTCACTGCATAGCGCAAGTGAAGTGTTTACTCCACTTTTGCTTCAACAACAACACTTCTTATCTCAAGATATACTAAAAATGGGGAAGGAAAGAATACACTGCGCTCGGGACCGTATGAGGCATGGATGCCGATTACGAGCTTACAGG